>JAILEJ010000357.1 GCA_024688095.1 Butyrivibrio sp. | reverse complement strand
TCGATTTATAAAAATCGATTCGTTTTTTTTATATATATTTTGTGCAATTTACTTTTTATTTACCAAAGGGGATTATCTTCATATCATCAAAGCAGCAAACACCATAAGAAGTAGTTATATGGAGGAAATTGATATGACAGGTAATAAAAATAGAATGATACTAGTAACTGGAGCAGCAGGATTTCTTGGCGGAACAATATGCAGACAGCTTATTGATAGAGGAGATAAGGTTAGAGCATTTGTACTTCCTAATGATCCGGCAATTAAATACGTACCCGAAGAGGCTGAGATCGTAAAGGGTGATCTTACAGATAAAGCTTCTCTTGAAACCTTTTTTACAGTTCCAGACGGTGTCGAGACAGTAGTACTCCATATAGCAAGTATCGTATCAGTTAATCCTGAATACAATCAGAAAGTAATGGATGTAAACGTAGGCGGTACAAAGAACATAATTGATCTTTGTCTTGAGCATAAGGAATGTGTAAAACTTGTTTATTGCAGTTCAACAGGAGCTATTCCTGAACTTCCAAAGGGACAGCAGATCAGAGAAGTTTATGAATTTGATGAAGATAGAGTTCTTGGATGTTATTCTCAGAGTAAAGCTCTTGCAACACAGGCAGTTCTTGATGCTGTAAAGAAAAGAGGACTCAATGCCTGCGTTGTACATCCAAGTGGAATTATGGGACCTGAGGATTTTGCAGTTGGTGAAACAACAGGAACTCTTATTAAGATAATAAATGGTGAAATGCCTGCTGGAATAGATGGATCTTTTAACCTCTGTGATGTAAGAGATCTTGCAAATGGAACTATAGCAGCTATAGATAAAGGCAGAAAAGGACAGTGTTACATTCTTGGTAATGAGCCTGTTTCATTTAGAAAATTCTGTCAGATGATAAGTGATGAGAGCGGTTGCCAGCCAGTTAAAATGTTTTTACCTATATGGGCAGCTAATCTCATGGGTAAGATGATGGAAAAGAAGGCAAAGAAGAGTGGCAAGAAGCCATTACTTACAACTTTCTCAGTATATAATCTTGCAAGAAATAATAGTTTTGATTCTACAAAGGCCAAAGTTGAACTTGGATATCACACTCGTTCATATAGAGAAACTATTCATGATGAAGTAGAATGGCTGAAAAAATCAGGAAAAATTGCATAATGGTATCTCCCAATCTCCCACCAAAAGATTGAATGATATAAAAACCAAAAACCAAATGGGAAAGGCAGTGAATCGATTATTGATTCACTGCCTTTTCGCATGATTATTAAAATAATAATTATTGTTGAAGTATTTTTTGAAATGCTTTTACATTTTCAACAGGATCACCTTTGTATATTCCAGACCCTGAAACAATAACATTTGCTCCTGCATCAAGTACCATCTGTACGTTATTGGCATAAACACCACCGTCAATTTCAATATCAGTATCAAGATTTTTTTCATTAAGCATCTGTCTGACAGCTTTAATGCGATCCAGGGTAGCAGGGATAAATTTTTGACCGCCAAAGCCTGGTTCAACAGCCATAAGAAGTATCATATCTAATTTATCAAGATAAGGACGAAGTACTTCAACGTCTGTTCCTGGCTTTAAGGAAATGCTGGCCTTTTTTCCATATTTATGAATTTCATCAATGACAGCGTCTGGATCATTGGTGGCTTCGATATGGAAGGTGATAATATCTGCACCAATTTCGGCAAATTCTTTAATATATCTTATTGGATCCAAAATCATTAAATGTAAGTCAAAAACCATATCAGTAATGCCACGTATGCTTTTGATTACAGGCATTCCAAAAGAAATAGAAGGTACAAATGAACCATCCATAACATCAATGTGAAGATACTCTGCTCCGGCATCATCAACCGTTTTAATTTGTTCTCCAAGTTTACTAAAATCTGCGGATAAAATAGAGGGACATAAAATATTCTTCATTTTAAATATTCCTTTACTTAAGTTTGCAGGTATAAAGCTATTTCGGAAAACCCTGCACCTATAATGGTAACATTTTTTGAGTATTTTACAAGAATTCTGGGCAAGGAAATTAAAAACAGTTGACTTATATTTTGATTAACGATGAATTAGAAAATTCAAAAAATAAGTCAACTGTTATATTTAAAAGGAAGGACCAGGAG
>JAILEJ010000352.1 GCA_024688095.1 Butyrivibrio sp. | reverse complement strand
ATTCAGGAAATATTGGATTGGTTATTAAAGGATTAAGATAGAAGGAGATAAATAAAATGGGGATTAATAATTCTGAAGCTAAGAAAAAAATTAGAGAAAATGCAAAAATTCCATTTGGAATGAAGGATAAGATCGGTTACGCAGCGGGCGACTTTGCAAATGACCTTACATTTGTAATTGCCGCAATGTTTATGATGAAATTCTATACCGATATTATGGGTGTTTCATCAGCAATAGTTGGACTTGTAATGATGGTTGCAAAGGTTGTAGATGCATTCACAGATGTAGGAATGGGTCAGATTGTAGATAGAAGCAGATATACCGCAAAGGGTAAATTTACACCATGGATCATGAGATTTGCCGGTCCTGTTGCAGTTGCATCATTCCTTATATTTGCTCCATATTTTGCAGATAAGCCAATGGGATTCAAGATTGCTTGGATGTTTATTACATATATTCTTTGGGGATCTGTATGTTACACAGGTGTAAATATTCCTTATGGATCAATGGCTTCAGCAATAACAGATGATGCCAATGAAAGACAGCAGCTTTCAACATGGAGAAACATTGGTGCAACAGTAGCACAGATCGTGATTGCTGCAGTTCTTCCAATGATAGTTTATATCAAAGATGCTGAGGGACACCAGGTACTTGACGGAAATCGTCTGATGGTGGCTGCAGGTGTCTGCTCTGTACTTGCAGTAGCTGTTTATTATATCTGTTATGCACTTTCAACTGAAAGAGTAGTCATTGAGAATAAAGAAGAGAATAAGAAAAATGTTGGTGAGCTGTTAAAGATTCTTTTCACAAGCCGTTCTTTCCTTGGAATAATTGTTTCTGCACTAATTCTTCTATTAGTTCAGCTTACATTATCAGGAATGGGTAACTATGTATATCCTAACTACTTTAATAACACAACTTTCCTTTCAATCGGAGCACTTGTTAACTGTATTCTCGTACTCGTTCTTGCAACTGTAATTGGTAAGCTTGTAGAGAAATTTGGTAAAAAGGAACTTGCAGCTACATGTTCTGCAGTAGGAGCAGTTGTACTGTTTATTATGTATGCTATTCATACAAGCAGTCCACTTATTTACTTTATTCTTAGCGCAATTGCTTATATAGGAATCGGTGTATTTGCACTTGTATGCTGGGCTATGATCATCGATGTAATTGATGATATTGATGTAAAGAATAATTATCGTTCAGATGGTACAGTATATGCTGTATACTCATTTGCAAGAAAGCTTGGACAGGCTGGTGCATCAGGACTTACAGGACTTCTTCTTTCAATAGCAGGATATACAGCTGAAACAGCATTTGATACAGGAGTAGTCAACAATATTTACAGCCTTGCAACATTAATTCCTGCAATTGGAATGGTACTTCTTGCAGCTTCATTATTCTTCTTCTATCCACTTACGAAAAAGAAGGTTGAAGAGAATATTGAAACTTTGAAGGCTAGAAGAAATAAATAATAAAAACTGGTTTATTGTAATTAAACTCTGAGTTTTTTGTGATACGATATAATTATTAATTTGTATCATAAAATCTCAGAGTTTTTTTGTGGAACTTTATTAGTAATACTGATATATTTATTGAATTATAGTTAATGTGGATTGAAAGGACGGCTGTATGACATATTTTACCTGCTTTTTTCTGGATAATGAAAAGGATATTATTGTAAATCTGTATAAGGATCTGGATAAGCTTTTTTATATACTGACAACGCCAAATCATAGTAGTGGAAATCTTATAAGAAATCTTGCAAGAACCTGTAAACTTCCACTATCCAAAGATGAAAATGGCATGCTTGTAATAAAAGGTGAAGTCCCATGCTATGTTGATGCATTAAATGAAGAAAGCTATATTTTCATGCTTGGAAAAACCGAAGTAGCAGCAATTTATCCAGATGGAAGTGTTGAAATCAAGGCGGCAATTCCAGCTATTGCAAAGACACTGATGAGTCAGACTAAGGATTTCAGGCTTGAACCAGAAAAGACTATATTTAAGACCTTTGTTAGAAAAGATCTTAAGTTTCGCTCTGACTTACATACACATATGAATGGAAATTTATCCGGAGATATCCTTATAGCGTTAGGAATTTATCATCAGATAAGATATCCACTTTATTATGTAAAAAAGCTTAATCTCCAGCTTACAGAATCTCAGTGGCTAAAAATTTATTCTCAAAGAGAGAAAGTAGCCAGACAGTTTGTTTCATCAGGTCTTGAAGGCAAGTATCTTGATAGAAGAATCAATGATAATACATTTATTAATTTTGCAGATTTGATTCTTAATAATCTTGATAATGCTGAAATGAATATCGTAAAAATAAGAGGTTCACTTGCAATTATTAAGGATGGACAGGCCGTATTTACCAATCTTGAAAAAGTATATCTTTATAGATATGTCTTTTGTAAAGGTAAGGAAAGTGAAGATAAGATCGAGTTTGATAATATAGATCAGATTCCTGATGTGGATGTTAAGAGGGCACTTAGGCAAATGCTGAAGGATAAAGAGACTCATGAATATTGCAACAATACTCTTTTTCAGGATAAGCTATTGTGGATTGCGCGTAATTACAAACGTCAGGGAGTTTATTATGCAGAAATCAGTGATACAACTTTGGTAAAAAAGTATGAATCCATAGAAATGCTAAGGCAGGTTCATCAGGTTATGCCAAGTATTTATCAGGAAACAGGTGTTATGATAAGGTTCCTTGCAGCTATGCGAAGAATACCTCTTACTATTGTAAAAGATGCAGTAACTCCAGCAGATTATATAGAACAAAATCTTGAAGTGTTAAAGGCTACAGCATTAGATCCATATGTTGCAGGATGTGATTTTGTTGGAGAAGAAATTAACGATATTATTACTTTAAAACCAGCTTTTAAGGAACTTGTCAAAATCGCTGCAAAGGATCCAGGTTTTGTTATAAGAGTTCATGCCGGAGAAAATGATAGTCAGAAGGATAATATTGCTCATAGCATAGCCTGTGTTAAGGATTCGCTGGCAAAAGGTCAGCCTATGCCTAAAATGAGGCTTGGACATGGCTTATATACTTACAGCATATCCTCCAAGAAAGGAAAAGAGGTACTTGCGGAACTTAAAGAAAACAATATTGTATTAGAGTTTCAGCTTACCAGCAATGTACGTCTGAATAATCTGAATTCACTTGAAAAGCATCCGCTTAAACAATATTTAAAACAGGGGATAAGGTGCGTTCAGGGTACAGATGGAGCGGCATTATATGGTACTACATCTGTTGATGAACAGCTTTCACTTCAGAAAATGCTGGGATTATCAGATGCCGAATTACAGCTTATGAAGGATGCAGAAGCTACAATTATTGAAGAAGGTCAAAGGGCATATTCAGATAAAAAGGCAAAATTTGCGCAGCTTATCGGGAACAAGGATATGGAAGATGTGCTTCTTGAAAAAATGGAAACAGTTAGAATAGCCAAGGGACTTCACAGGGGCATGGCTAAACTTGATAGTAATACCGAACTTAAGGATATAATAAAGGAAATCAGTTGGGATCGTATGCCGGTTGTACTTCTTGGTGGTAGTTTTAATACAGAAAAAAGGGCAACCAGGGTCAGTGAAGCTGGAACTGCTCAGATAGATGCCATGCTGGATTATCTTGATCCTGAGGAAGCATGTTTTGTTATTGGACATAAGTTGGCTGGTTATGAGAAATATTTGCTTGAACATAATGAAAAAAAGTTCAGGATATATGCTGTTGTGCCTTCAGTTATAAGCAAAAGTGAAGCTGAAAAGCTAAAAACATCAGGTGTTATGATACGTGTATCTACTGAAAGTCAGGGAATGGGTATATATAAAAGTTTTAATTACGAGATTTTTGAAAGACGTCCATCTATAGTTGTTGCACTTGATGGCAATAGCGCTGCTATTAATTTAATTCAGGAAGCAAAGAATGGAAAAGGTAAAGCTTCTATTTTTGTATGGAGTCACTCAAAAACATTACAACAAAAGGCAGCAGCACTACAGGGATATGTACATCCTTTTGATGAGGAGAATCCATTAGTAAATGCTTTAAAGGAATCTCAAATAAATCAATGATATAAGTGCCTGCACTAATCTTATAGATTTTTTTTGTCGGATAATATTGTGCTTATTAATAGTAAAATAGTTGAATAAACAACAATTGCATATCTTGCAAAACCGTTTGCTGGAGATGCAAAACATATTAGAAAAGTCATTGCGGGCAGTACAAGTGAAATACTTTTTAATCGTATTTTAAACTGAATACAATAAGTAATTAAAAATGCTATTATCCAAAAATAAAAACCAGGATTAAATATGATGTTCAGTATGGGGATAGAAGTGAGCATTTTATAAAAAGCATTAATTCCATTTTTGTATGCACTGTTTTCAAAAAGGAAATATATATCCAGTTCTTTACCACCCCATCGTTCTGCCTGTGTATGATTTATAGAACTTAAATATAAATCTTTACCTTTATAAAGTGGGTAGAAGTATCCATAAGTATTATTAAGAGTTGCTTCAAAATATACATTAGGATGTTTTAACCCCATTGTAATCCATGCTTTAATATAGTTTACGTATCCAGTTGTGCCGGATTCATTGTTCATTTTACCTTTAATGGGATCTGATAATTCGGGATCATAAAGTGAGCCCAATTCATCATATGGAAGAATTGCACTGATTGCAGCTTTTTCTTCATCATTTATATCATCTTCATAATCTCTGACATATCTTCCGGTTTGCTGGAATGGAATACTTAAAGCTTCTGAAACCTCACCCTTTTGTATACCTATGATGTTAAAAACAACAAAATTAAAGCCGGAGTTTATTAGTAATATTGATGCTACAATAATAACAATTGATTTAATTTCACTTAGAGTGTAATTTTTTCCTTTTATCAGTGAAAGGAACAAAAAAAGAAGTGTAATGATTACACAAATAGATGCCTCTTTTCTGGAGAGACACATTAACAGACCTGAAATAATTAAAGAAATAATCTGACTTTTTCTGGTAAACAAAATTCCTTTATTTATTTTTCTTGTAATTCCTTTACAAATACAAAGTGAAAACCATGTTGCAACTATCATGTAGAATGTATCTTTTAAGACAGCTGAAACATAGAATCCGAACATAGGAAATAAACTGTAAAAGAGCACAGAAATAATATAAAAAGTACGAGAACCGGTTACTTCTAATATAAAATCACATACATTTGAAAAAATGACCACGCAAAAAACAGTTTGAAATAATACTACTAAAAAAACACCAAAATTTGTGTTTATCAGTATTTGGCCTAGTTGAACCAGGATTCCATATAGTCTGGTGATAAAAACCGGATGATGACCATAGTGTGGAATTTGGCCAAAATGTTCAAGTAGTTGTGTCATACCATCATAAGGAACACTTCCTGGAAGGTTGCTGATTATAATGGGGAGCCATCCTATAAGAATAATTGGAATAGAGAATATATATGAGTTCTTTATTTTTTTATTTTTGATTCTTTTCGAAGATTTATAAGAATGAATATAATCCAAAAAATTATTTAATAATATACACAGAACAAAGCCCGCAACTATTACTAAAAATATATGTAAGATATTACGCATTAAATTATTGGTAAATAATAGAGACCATGAATTAGTATGACTGTAACTATAGCCCAAAAACATACATAGTGGGAATAGAAATGAAAGTATTACACCGAAGAAATTTAGTTTTTTTATATTTAACATAACAGTATTATCTTTCTGAATTATATAATTTTTGAATGATTTATTGCATCTTTTTTAGTCTAGCATTATTGCAGAAAAAAAACAATTTTGAGTGTTTAGACCATGTTTATATTTTACAAAACTTTTACAGTAGTCAGATTTTGAATTTTACGAAGCTTTTATAAAATGTTTTTTGTAATCAAGAAATAACAAAAATAAAAATTTAGGAGAGAAAAGATATTATGAAAAAAAGAAAAATCTTAGGAATTATTGCAACTACTGCATGTACTATGGGAATTTTAGCTGGTTGTGGAAGCACAGAGGATGCAGCTAAAGTAGCGGCAGAGACACAGGAAACAACAAATGAGTCTGCTGATACTAATGAGACTGAGAAAACAGAAGAAGTAGCAGAGACAGTAGAGGAGACATCCGAAGAAGAAGCAGAAGAAGTAACAGATCTTAGCGGAAGTCTATCGCTTGCTGGAAGTACCTCAATGGAAAAACTTTGTGAAGCAATGAGTGAAAGCTTTATGGAAGCTAATCCAGGTGTAACAGTTACTGTTGAATATACAGGATCAAGTGCAGGTATTGAATCTTTGACACAGGGAAGTGTTGATATTGGTAATGCATCAAGAGGACTCAAAGAT
>JAILEJ010000350.1 GCA_024688095.1 Butyrivibrio sp. | reverse complement strand
TTTAATAATATGCATTATTTTAAGGCTTTGAAGTATTCCTGTCTTACTGCCCTGGCCTCAGGTACAAATTCCATTGCCCCCCAGCAATGCATCATACCTTTTCCAATATGAACATTTAATTTTACATTGTATTTTTTACATGCATCTGCAAAATCTCTCAGGAAAGATATCATCACCTCTCTGGTTCCATAAAAAATATCTATTTCAGGAAATCCAGTTAAGTCAAATAATATTGGACTAAGCAGATATGTTTCGTCTCCTGTGGCAAGTACATTAGCAATATTAGCAAAAAATCCTGGTGGAATCATGACATCCACGCTCTTACGCTTTTCCATCTCTTCCATTTGTTTTTCGCTTGGCGGAACCTGTAGTCCCGGAGACTGTAGTACAAGTTTCTCTGGTAGTTTTACATCTATTCCTTCATGTTTTATATACATACACAAGGACATCGCAAGACCTCCTCCAGAAGATGTGCCAAAAAATCTCACATCTGAAGATCCATACTTTTTCAAGATTTCCATATATACATTTAAAGTACTCTTTACTGTATCTATAAGCCTATGATCTGGAGCCATAGGATACAAAGGAAACCATACTTCAGCATCTGAATTTTCTGCAATTTGTCCGCACAATACAATGTCTCCTGGATCAGGTGGTAATATATATCCTCCACCAAAAAGATATAACACTGCACGTTTCGGCACTTTACCTTTTTCTTTAATTACATAACATGTAATTCCATCAATGGCTTTTGCTTCAATGTCAAATCTGTCTTCCATTTTCTTATATGGAACTTTTAAAGGAGTCTTCTGCTTTTCTCTATATTTTTCAAGAAGCTTATCGAACTCCTCTCCCTCTTTATCCAGCATTTTGTTGACCTTTAAAATCCTGAATAACCTATACAGAATTTTGTACTGAAAACTCAAACTAATACTTTCTTCATTTTCTCCCATTATTGCCATCTCCTTTATAGTAAAATATTATAGTCAACACGCTAATCATCCTATATTACTTACTTCTCGATGTTAGCATATGGCAACAGATATTATAACACAGTTTTTATACATTTATCATATAACAAATTTTTTATTTCCATTTATGGTAAATGTTTTATATAATTATTATGTAACAGTCAATTCATAAATGAGGGAAAAATATGATGAAAGACAAGGATGCTTGCCATTGCAAGAATGTTACCTACAGTCAGATTATAACTGCAGTAAAAAATGGTGCTGATACTTATGATAAGGTTCAGGCAGAAACCGGTTGTGGGACCGGATGTGGAAAATGCCAGGATTTTATCGAAACCATGATTAGAGATATTATCATGTTTCCAGATGATTATTGAAAAGAGACTCAGCCATTATCCTTTTCTAATATTTCCAAGGTCTTCTCATCAGGTTCTCCATAAAAAAACTTATCCAAAACCCTCTGAAATACATCTATTTCTGGAGCAACACATTTAAACAACGTCATGGATGAACGTAGCTTCATATCGTCCGGATATCCCATTACCTCACTGGCATCATCCGTATCAAGTTCCAGCAGCGCCTCGCATATTTCAACAAGCCTTTTTCTTAATGTATCATTTTCTATGTAGTCTGTTGCTTCCTGCCTGTCTTTTATAGCATAGTACTTTGCTGTTGTACTAAATCCAAGGCCATCGATTTGTGGAAAAATATACCACATCCAATGTGAACGTTTATGTCCCTGACAAATCTCAAATAAAGCTGTTTTATAATCTTTAGATTGTGCTTCTAAAAAACGTCTTAAATCTGTCATGTTCTTCTCCATTGATATGCAATTCTGGGTGATCAATATCTAACATATATAATACCATATTTACATATTCTTTATCACCAACACCGCTCCGGATATTATGAGCAAAATTATAACAAGCTTTTTTACCAGCTTTTCATCCATTACCTTAGCACTCTTCATTCCAGCAAATGTTCCTATCAGCATTAATGGCATTAACAAAACTGCCTGCTTTAATGATTCAATTGTAATTATTCCAAGAGCGCTATAAACCACTATCCTGAAAGTATTCTCCACTATAAATACTGCACTGATATTTGCCTTAAATCCATCACTTGTATCTGTAACTCTGCTAACATAAGCTGCAAGAAGAGCACCGATTCCAAACAACCCACACAAAAGGCCAGATAAAAGACCAATAATATATAGAACAGCCTTTGATTCTTTTATCTTATTTACCCTATATTCTCTACAGAACATTTCTATTCCAATTAGAATTACAACCAGGCCAAATACCACCTTTAAGAATTGTATATTTGTATTTCTGAGTAAAAAAGCTCCCGGAATACTTCCAATAAGCACCAGAATTGATAGAGTAATAACCACATTCCAGTCAAGTTTACTCCTGTTTTTCCACGTAACAACTATATTTGCCGGGTATCCAAGCACAATTTCCACCGGTGATATATTTACATTTGCGGCTCCAAATCCAAGTATGGATGTGAAAACCAGCGTATTAGCAAACCCGCACATCCCTTTTACAAAAAATGCTGCAAGTGTTGCTATAATCCAAATTGCCATTTTAATCTCCTATTATATTAAATTAGTATCCTGTAATATTTTTACTTTTTAGCTCAGATTATAAATGCAAAAAAGTATATTTTTTGAAAACAAAGTGACAAAAAATCATATATTACAGTGTACTGAATTTTGTCCATTCGTATATCCGTAGAATAGATTTTCATGTTTTTGTTTTTACAGCGCTCTATTATTATATTTTTATAATATCTGTAATACAAATTGATATTTACAGTGTACTCTAGTTTATTTATTTGCATATCTGTAAAATCGAATCTCACTTTTCTATTTTTACAGCGCTCTATTATTATATTTTTGTATTATCTGTAATTCAAATTCATATTAACAGTGTATTCATATTTCTTTAAAGTTATATCTGCAATATCAAATTCTCAATTTTATATTTTACAGATTATTA
>JAILEJ010000337.1 GCA_024688095.1 Butyrivibrio sp. | reverse complement strand
TGTTGATCCTAATCAGATTGTTGTTGGAGCAGGAACGGAGTATTTATATGGATTACTGGCAGAGCTTCTTGGAAATGAAAAAAAATATGTCATCGAATCTCCAGGATATAAGAAGCTTGTACAAATATATATGCAACGTGGAATAGAGTGTAGCTTTGCACCAATGGATACAGATGGAGTAACGGTAAAAGGACTAAAGGATTCCAATGCAGATGTTGCACATATCTGCCCAAACCATCATTTCCCTACAGGAATAACTATGCCAGCAAATAGAAGATATGAGATCCTTGCATGGGCAAATGAAAGGGAAGGCAGATATATAATTGAGGATGACTATGACAGTGAATTCAGAACTGTAGGTAAGCCAATTCCTACATTGTTTTCAATTGATGCCTGTGAGAAAGTTATTTATATGAATACCTTTTCCAAATCCCTGGCACCAACTATTCGAATCAGTTATATGGTTTTGCCGGTTCATCTTGTAAGAGATTTTTTTATGAAACTTAATTTTTATTCATGTACAGTATCAAATTTTGAACAGTACACACTTGCTGAATTTATAAGACAGGGCTACTTTGAAAAGCATATCAACAGAATGCGACTTTACTATATGAGAAAACGAAAACAGGTTATGGATATTATCATGCAAAGTTCTCTCATGCCAAACTGTGAAATTCTTGAAAATGATTCCGGACTTCACTTCCTGATAAAGATTAAGACCAAATTGCCAGATAAAGAACTTAAAGATAAACTACTTGAAAAAGGTATCAGAATAAATTCACTTTCGGATTATGATCTTATAAACGAAAAAAATAAAACACACTATTTTATAGTCAACTACTCAAACCTCGACATTGACAAAATCAAATACGCATTTGAAATAATTGGTCTCATGGGACGGGGATAAGGGTCAAAAAAGTGCCATATTGGCACTTTTTTTGACCCCTTAACCCCGTCCCATGGTATCTTATGTTATTATAAATAATGTCAGTTTTTACATTAATATTTTTACAGGAGAGAAAACCATGCAGAATGAGGTAAAAAAGGTATCTTTAAATCATATTGCTGATATATATTTATATGAATATTATGTTGCAGGAGATCAGACATATGAGCTCGATACTGACGATACACTGGCAGAACATTTAAAAAAGGGACATCAGCTTATGGATAAGGCTGATTATATAAGTGCCTTGAATGAATGGCTTATTGCACTTGATTGTAACCCTGTGTGCATGGAAGCGTATAGCGGAGTTATAGCGTGCTACAAATATCTGAATGATATTGAAGAAGAGTATAAATATACTCTCAAAACTTATAATTATTGCTGTACCAGATCTGAGCTGGCGGCTTATTACAGGAATCTGGGGTGGTATTATCTGGAAAAATATCAGCCGGTTGTTGCTATAGCCTGTTACAAATATAGTAATTTATTTGAAAAATCAGAGCGGGCAGAAAACGAGGTAGCGTATTTGGAAGCTGCTTTAAAGAAAAGCTATAAAGATATGGATACCAGTCAGATGCAGAAAATTATGACTGAGAATGAAATACCATTAAAGGCCAATTCCATAACTCTTGCTTTATTATATAAGGCCGGGTCTGAAGCATTAGATATGGGAAACACTAAGCAGGCTTATGATTGTTTTTGCATGGTATATGACCTTACTCAGGATGAAGAGATTAAAAAAATGATTGATGCCTGTATAATTTAAAAAAGCCCGGACATATCAATTTGATACGTCCGGGTAATATTTATTAATGCTGTGAAATAAAATCTAAAACTTTATTGATCGCTGTTTCTCCGCCTGCTGGACTAAATCCATGTCCTTCTCCTTCAAGCTCAAGATATTCAACATTTTCATATGTCTCTATTGCTTTATCAATTGCGCCTGATGGAACGATTGGATCCCTGTCACCATAGATTATAAGTACGTCGCCTTTGTAAGTTCCTATATTGTCAAAAGTATGGAAATCTCTGATTGAAGTAAAGAATTCTTTTCCTAGAGTCATGCCCCAGAATTCATTTTCATCAGGAATTTCTTCTTCTGTTTTATAAGTATTTCTCCAGTCATCTGGAATATTAAGAGCAGGGAAGTAGAGTACCATGGCAGCAACTTTGTCCTGCAGTTCTTCTGTTGCAAGTGTAGTTACAAGGCCGCCCTGGCTTCCACCCATGAGAAATACTTTGCCGCCATCAAGCATATCAAGACTGCTTATATCGTCATAT
>JAILEJ010000300.1 GCA_024688095.1 Butyrivibrio sp. | reverse complement strand
TTAAGAACTGTACCTCTTCCAAAAACGCTTGCGTGCATGTATGGATAGAAAATTGTCTGTCTCCATGCGCCTGTATCAGATGTCATTATAGGAGCAATAACATTTACAAGCTGAGCAAGACATGCAATCTTAACTCTGTCTGCATGACGAAGAAGAGTGATAAGCATACTACCAACAAGAAGGAGATCTTCAAAGTTATAAATATCTTCAAGCTGATGAGGATGCTGAATCCATTTCTCAAGCTTCTGATCCTGTTCATGTGAGTGATACCATACATTCCACTCATCAAATGAAAGGTTAATTGTTTTCTTACTCTTTTTAACAGCTTTTACATAATCACATACAGAAACAACCTGTGAAATAAACTGATCCATTGCAACTGAGCTTGCAAGGAAGTTTGGTGAATCATCTTCAGGATTACCATAATACTGATGAAGTGAAACATAATCGGTTGTTTCATAGCTTTCCTTAAGAACAGTAGCTTCCCATTCTCCAAAGGTTGGCATCATAAGATTTGATGAACCACAAGCAACACACTCAATAGATGGATCTACAAGCTTCATGATGTGACCAGCCTTTGCTGCGGTAAGACCATACTCCTGAGCAGTCTTATGACCAATCTGCCAAGGTCCATCCATTTCATTACCAAGGCACCATAACTTAATGTTATGAGGCTCTTCAACACCATGTTTTCTTCTAAGATCACTGTAGTATGTACCACCCTTGATGTTGCAGTATTCTACAAGATTTTTTGCATCCATGATTCCGCGTGTTCCAAGGTTTACAGCCATCATTGGTTTTGTATTTACCTTTTTGCACCATTCCATGAATTCATTAAGACCAAACTGATTTGTTTCAACAACGCCCCAGGCAAGTTCAATCTGAGATGGTCTTTCTTCCTTTGGTCCAACACTGTCTTCCCATTTGAATCCGGAAACAAAGTTACCACCTGGATAACGAACAAGAGGAACATTTATCTCATTTATAAGATCAATTACATCCTTTCTGAGACCGTTTTCATCAGCAAATTTTGACTCTGGCTGATAAATACCCTCATAAACAGCTCTTCCAAGGTGCTCAATAAAGGATCCATATATTCTTTCATCAATTTTGCTAATAGAAAAATCTTTATCAATAACGATTTTTGCTTTTTTTAATTCTTTACCCATGTAACCCTCCTTAAAAAGATAATAAAACTCAAAATTAATTGTGTTTAAACTAATACAATAATATAAAAAATAAGAGTTATTAAAAAGAATATAAAATCCGAATATATTGACTTTTTGTACAGATTATAAAGTGATATAATTTAACAAAATGTAGATATGATGATAAATCATAGATTTTTTGTTTGACATTTTGTTTATTATAAGTAAAAGAGGTACAGAAGTGTTTTCGACAAGTTACTGCGGATATAATGTACATAATCCGGAAAGGGATACTATTTACAGACCTGAGGGAAGAGATGATTATCTTTTCCTGCTTATAACCTCTGAAATGGAATTCTATTTTCCTAAAAAGGAGATAAAGGAAGAAAATATAATCTATAAAGAGGGAAAAGCCTTTACTAAAAAGGCTGCTCATCCAGGTGACTGTATTTTATTTACTCCGGGACAGATGCAGTATTATACAGCATTTGGTGAATTTTCAAATTCTTTTGTTCATTTCACGGCAGATGAAAAAGAAGTTGATAAATATGATATTCCTCATAATAAGATTTTTACTCCTGTAAGAACAGATAAAATGGCGCAGCTCCTAAAGCAGATACAATTTGAGTATCTTGGCAATGAGCTTCGAAAAGAGGAAATAATTGACCTTCTTATAAATCAGCTTTTAATTGAAATAGAGCGTAATCTAAAGCTTACAAATAATCAGGAGATGAGTGAATTATATGCTAATCTTCAAAGGGTCAGAATATATATTCTTCAGCACTGCAGCGAAGAATGGGATATAGACAGAATCTGCCAGGCGGCACATATGGGGCGAAGTCAGTTATATAGCTATTACAAGAAATTTTTTTACATGACTCCCAAGGAAGATCTTCTGGCAGCAAGGATCGATAAGGCTAAATATCTTCTGACCAATCGCGAGCTTAGAATGAGTGAAGTTGCAGAGCAGAGTGGTTTTAAAAATATTTATCACTTTACAAGATACTTTAAAAAGGAATGTGGCTGTTCTCCTGGCAAATATTTAATGCACTTGGAGAGTAAAAATACTATAATGTAAATGATATGGTAAAAAGGCACGTAAAAATATTCTTATATATAAATGTGTTTTTTACGTACTGAAATATCAGGAAGGGAAAAACATGGCAAAGAAAAATCATTTTTTATTTCTGGGATTTGTTTCAGCAATAGTGGGCGGAGGAGCTGTACTTGGAAATTATCTGTATAACCTTTCAAGTAATCCTAAGACCAGATTTAGTGAAGAGGGAAGCAATAAAGAGGATGAGATAATGCAGGGACGTCTTTGGATAAGAGATCATGAAAGACGTCAGGATCTGTATATTGATTCACTTGATAAGCTTCGTCTGCATGCAAGCTATATTTCAACTGAAAAGGAATCTCATAAATATGCCATTTTGATACATGGAATTCATGATAATAATGAAGAAATGGGCGTTTATGCAAAGCACTACTATGATCAGGGAATAAACATTCTTACTCCTGATTTAAGAGGTCACGGTCAGAGTGAAGGAACCTATGCCGGTTATGGATATTATGACAGAATGGATATAATGGAATGGATTTACTGGATAATTAAGAGAGATGCAAATGCCAAAATATTCCTGCATGGTGTATCAATGGGAGCTGCTACAACACTTATGACAACAGGAGAACATCTTCCTGCAAATGTAGTTGCAGCAATATCTGACAGTAGTTTTACAGCTGCTTTGGAAGAGTTTGTTTATGTTTATAAAAAAGGTAAGAAGGCAATTTTACCATCAGGTTTTATGACATGGCTTTTATGGCTTGAAATAAGAGTGAGGGCAGGCTATGATATTAAGCTGGCTTCACCAATTAAAGCTGTAGTTAAGTCAAAGACTCCAACATTATTTATACATGGAGATGAAGATGGATTTATACCTCCAAATATGTGTGCAAGGCTTTTTGAAGCAGCACAATGTGAAAAGGAGTACTGCATAATTCTTGGAGCAGATCATATAAAGGGAGTTATTGTTGATCCTTCCAATTATTGGAAAAAGATTGATAACTTTATAAAAAGCAAAATTTAATGGATTTTAATAAAAAGATTTTATTATATTAAATCCCAGGTTATATAAATAAAAAAGGTTTAGTAATAGAAGTAAGGTAGGAAGATGGAAACAATATATAAAACAAAAGGCACATGCTCTATGCAGATAAAGGTAGATGTGGAGGATGAAATAATTAAGTCTGTAAGCTTTGTTGGTGGATGTAATGGTAATCTGCAGGGAGTGTCAAGACTTGTTGAAGGAATGAAAGCCCGTGATGCAATAAGTAAACTTCGAGGAATTAAATGCGGATACAAAAACACATCATGTCCGGATCAGCTGACATATGCGCTTGAGGCAGCACTTTCAAGTAGTAATTGATTTTAGATTTTCAGAATTGGGGAGAAAGGATTAATCAATTTTATTGATTAAAGATGAAAAAGTGAGTAAAAAGATTGTTATGACCGGCGGAGGTACGGCAGGACACGTAACTCCTAATCTGGCACTTATACCGGTATTAAGAGAAAAAGGATATGAAATATTTTATATAGGTTCCTATGATGGAATAGAGAAAAAGCTTATCGAAGATTTTAAGGTTCCATATTATGGAATAGCAACAGGTAAGCTTAGAAGATATATGGATATAAAAAATTTCTCAGATCCATTCAGAGTAATTAAGGGATTTGGTGAAGCAAGAAAATATCTTAAGGAAATAAAACCTGACATAGTTTTTTCAAAGGGCGGATTTGTAAGTGTTCCTGTTGTAAGAGCAGCTGCATCACTTAAGATACCCTGTATACTCCATGAGTCAGATATGACACCAGGACTTGCAAATAAATTATGTATTCCTGTTGCAAGTAAAATATGCTGTAATTTCCCAGAAACGCTTGAAAAGCTTCCAAGTGAAAAGGCAATTCTTAGTGGAACTCCAATAAGAAAAGAGTTAAAAGAAGGAAATGCATCAGAAGGTAAAAAGCTTTGTGGATTCAAGGATGATAAACCTGTAATGATGGTAATAGGAGGAAGTCTTGGCGCACAGTCTGTAAATGAAACTGTAAGATATGCTCTTCCAAGACTGCTTCCACAATTCAATATCATTCACATTTGCGGTAAAGAAAAAATGGATAATATGAAGTTATCCGTTGAAGGATATAAGCAGTTTGAATATGTAAAAAATGAACTTAAGGATTTATTTGCTCTTGCAGATATAGTTGTATCAAGAGCTGGAGCGAATGCTATCTGTGAGCTGCTTGAACTTAAAAAGCCAAATATTCTTATACCTCTTTCACCAAAGAACAGTAGAGGTGACCAGGTTCTAAATGCAAAATCCTTTGAACAGCAGGGATTTTCTATGGTAATAGATAATGATGAGCTGGATGAAGATATACTTGTAGAAAGTATTGAAGATCTTTATGAAAATAGAGATAAATACATAGAGAAGATGAATGGAAGCAGATTCTATAATGCTACAGAAACCATTGTAAATCTTATCGAAGAAAATTTAAAAAATTAAATCAAATAATTATTAGAAAATTGAGGTAGAAAATTGAGATATCCCGAATTTCTTAAAGACAACGGAACAATAGGCTTTGTTGCACCATCCTTTGGATGTGCAACAGAGCCTTATATGTCAGCATTTAATGAAGCACTTGAGCAATTTGAAAAGCTGGGCTATAAAACAAATCTAGGTCCAAATTGCAGAGAGAGTAGTGGAATTGGAATCAGCAATACGCCTGAGCTTTGCGGCAAAGAACTGAACGATGCAATGACAAATGTGGATAACGATGTAATTATTTCATGTGGTGGTGGAGAACTCATGTGTGAAGTAGTTCCACACATTGATTTTAATAAAATTGCCAAAAGCAAACCTAAATGGTATATGGGATATTCAGATAATACAAATTATACTTTTTTATCAAATATATTATCTGATACAGCAGCTATTTACGGTCCATGTGCAGCTTCATTTGGTATGAAGCCATGGGATAAATCTTTATATGATGCGCTCGATGTTCTTAGAGGAAAAAGGACTGAAGTAACCGGATATGAAAAGTGGGAACTTGAGGGAACAAAGGACGAGGAGCATCCTTATGAAGCCTACAATCTTACAGAAGATGAAGAATATGTTTATTATCCTTCGGATTTAAAGAATAAAGGAGTTGAACTGTCAGGAAGGCTTCTTGGAGGCTGTGTTGACTGCCTTGTAAATCTTACAGGAACAGACTTTGACAAGGTCAAAGAGTTTAATAAAAAGTATGAGAATGATGGAATTATCTGGTTTCTTGAATGCTGCGATCTAAATGTATTTAGTATAAGAAGGTCATTCTGGAACATGAGAAATGCAGGATGGTTTGATAATGCAAAGGGTTTTCTTATTGGAAGACCAAGGCTTTTCCATCAGGATTTTATGGGACTTGATCAATACAGGGCTGTGACAGATATAATAGGAGATCTTAATGTCCCTGTAATAATGGATCTTGATATAGGTCATCTTCCACCTATGATGCCAATAATCTCTGGCAGCTATGCAAATGTTACTGCAGTTAATAATGAAATAAAGATTAAATATGATTTCAAATAAATAACTAAGTTTCTATAGTAAATGAGGAGTTTATTTTCAGATGATAATAAAAAAATTCCTGTCAAAGAGTATGGTTATAGGAACTCTTTTTCTATTAACAGCATGTTCAGCTGATTCTGATAAAGAAGGCACAGATTCTAAAGTAGCTAATACAGAGACAAAGGAAGACGTTGTAACTATTACAGCACTTAATGTTGGGAAGGCAGACTGCTTTATAATAGAGTCACCTCAAAGTGTTGGGATAATGGATACCGGAACAGAAGAATCAGCTACTATAATAGAAGATTATCTTAATAAAGAAGGAATAACCCATATTGATATTCTTTTTATCTCACACTTTGACAAAGATCATGTGGGAGGAGCAGATCATATAATAAGAGATTATGATGTAGATAATATTTATACCACATATTATGAAGCAAAGACTTCCCAGGATATAGACGAATATCATGATGCTCTTGAAGAAAAAAATATAACTCCAGTGCTTGTAGATAAAGAGACGGAGTTTACTGTAGATAATATAACGTGGACAATTTATCCACCTGAAGAAGATGACTATACAAAGGATATTAGCAATAATTCTTCAATAGTAGTAAGAATGGAATATGATAATAATTCCATGTTATTTACAGGTGATGCAGAAAAACTAAGAATTAAAGAACTACTAGAAATTGAAGGATTACAAAGTGATGTCCTTAAGATGCCGCATCATGGCGGTGATGAAAAGAATCTTGAAGATCTTATAGAATATGTTGAGCCTGAATATGCAGTAATTACAAGTTCGGAAATAGAAAGAGAAGATACGGAGACAATGGATAAGCTTGAAGAAAACGGAGTTGAAACATATCTTACAAGAAATGGAAATATCATAATTACTATGGATGGAAATGATATTTTGATCAGACAGTAAAATGTTAAGAAAGTAAAATGAATATATTCTTGGAAAAAGCGACAAGAAGCAGGATTTTTCGAAGTAGAAAGGATTAATCGATATCGATTAGTCCTTTTTTTATTGTAAAAAATTAAGAAAAAATAACTGGATTAAAAAAAAATAAATAATATCTAAATATATCATAAAATAACGATGAAATAATAACGAAAAACAAAAAAATTAGAAAATATGATTATTTTCATGATAGTCACATTGGTAATGTATTTATAAAGACAAGGAGCGTGTTATGGAAAAGAATTGTTTAAAGAAATCATTATTTAAAGACAGCAGAATTGAAGATTTAGATGCACATGAAGACGGTCAGACATTTATTTTGAAAATAGAGCATCGTCAAAATGCATCATGGCAGGGTGAATTAACCTGGACAGACAGAAAAGAAAGTATGAAATTCAGAAGTGAGCTGGAACTGTTACGAATGATAGAGAGTGCTTATGAAGAAGAATATAGCGATGTCGAACAAGCTTCTTCATAAGGCAGAGTGTAGTATAAATTCATTTTTTATGGGTAGGGAGGTCTTATATGATCAGAAAAATGAAACGAACAATGGCATTTATAATTGCAACAACTCTTATTGCAAGTACATTTGGAAATGATGTAAATGTTATTGGAACATACGCAGCAGAAGAAGTATTAGTTGAAGAAATTAGTACTGAAGTTCTTGAAGAGTCAGTGGAAGAGCCTGTAGAAGAAATTGCTGCTGAAGTAATTGAAGAGCAGATTGATTTGGAAACTGAAGCTGTAGTTGAAGAAGCTGCACCTGTAGAGGAAGCTTCGGTAGAAGAACAGATTACAGAAGTAGTAGAAGAGGCTCCAGTAGAAGAGCAG
>JAILEJ010000286.1 GCA_024688095.1 Butyrivibrio sp. | reverse complement strand
AGTGATGACGGATGGGATCTGTATGCAGCTCATGGCGTAGTAAAATTCAAAAACTGCAAAGCTAACTACAATGGATATTGCAACGGTATATATGGAGATGGTAACGGATTCAAACTCGGCGGTGTAGATAACAAGACACCTGGTACTGCAGCTCATCTTGATCCTCTTAATCATGTACTTGAGGGATGTTCAGCAGTTGGTAATTATGCAAGCGGATTTGATCGTAACAACCAGAGCGGTGTTGTAACAATGAAGAACTGCATCGGAAACGGCAATAAGAAATATAATTATAACTGGCCAAAGGAAGGCACACCATCTGCACTTGGTAAAAAAGTCACATTTGGTACAGCCATCATTCAGGATTGCACTTCACAGAATGGAAAAAATAATCTTAAGGGTGCAACCCTTAAAGGAAATTGCGTAGGATTTTAATTTAATAATTTTATAAAACTATAAACTACATAAATCTGATTCTCCTCAAGAACACAAGAGACCATGAAAATCATTCATGGTCTCTTTTTTGAAAAAATCAATATTTATTATTCTAAATTTCAGTATATACTGATATCATCATTATCTACTTTGATTCCGTATTTTGTAAGATCTACCTTACCATTTTTTACTTCAATACCATCTTCTGTAAGAAGGCGTTCCTGAACACCTTCACCAAAAGCAAAATTTCCAGGTAGCTTTCCTTGAGAATTAACCACACGAAAACATGGAATATGATCCGGATCCGGATTTTTATGTAAAGCATTTCCTACAGCTCTGCACATCTTCTTATTCCCGGCCATCTCTGCAACCTGCGCATAGGTTGCAACGCGGCCTTTAGGAATTCTTTTTACCGCTTCATAAATTCTCTTTGTAGGCGAATCAGTAATAAGGTCATAGCTGTGCGCTATCATCTTTTTGATTTCATCATCCGGAACAGAGCCATCAAGGATTACGGTATTCCAATGCTCTTTGTTCTGATGATAGGCGGGTATAACTGATTCGTAGGCCTTTCTCCAGATATCTCTCCAAACCTCGTCTACCTTAAGGTTCAAATTTATAAAACCATCTTTTTCATAGGTCCATAAAAAAGCCTTTTTATTTTGCTTGACTCTGACAAGCTGCCAGTTCTGTTCTCTAAATGGAGATTCCTGATATGTATCCGGAAAAGAGAGTCCATATTTTAATGCTTCATCTCTCGTTTTCATTTTATTATGTTCACCCCTGTGCACCAAGCTCTCTTAAACCTCAAAATCCAGGCAGCTTCTGATCTTTGTATATGGTTTAACTTTTCCTTCAGCTACTGCAACATGCTCTGGATGAACAGCATACCCTTTAAGAGCTTCAACACTTTCAAAAGAAGAATCAAGCATTACATCTGCATTAGATGTATCAAGACCATTAATATTAACCTTGATATCAACAATACCAGGCACCTTTCCCTTTAGTCCTTCAAGACCTTCTTTTATTCCTTTTTTAACAGCTTCCTTTTCTTCTGATGATAATTCGTCCTTCAAAGTCCACAATATAACATGCTTAATCATATTATTCTTACCTCCTCTGGCAAATCACAATAAGTTTGTTTTCTTATTATTTGCTGTAACTCCAAATTTCTTATTATTATATCATAACCAAAATAATACTAATATTATTAACTGTCATAGCTTTTTTCTATTTTTTCAAAAAAATATTAGCCCTTTTTCAAATTGACTTCGTATAAATTAATAACTAAAACAAATACAAATTATTCTAAAAGGAGATACTAATATGAATTTAAAAGATGATGTTAAACAGGCAGTTGAAAATGTAAAAGAAGATATCAAAAAAGAGGGTAAAGAATTACTCGAAAAGGAAATGGAACAGGTAACAGGCGGAAGAAATGATAATTCAGGTCAGATTAAGAGAGGATAATAATAGTTTCCAATTTCCTACAAAAGATGAATGAAAAGAGCCTGGTGTGTTGTTATAAATCCTGTCATATAGGCAGGGCATATAGCAGCTCACCAGGCTTTTTATTGTTTTTTTGATCAGGCAGCTTTTCTATCAACAAAAAGTTTCACCTAAGCGGGTAGTTTCTGATGATGTACATTTGTAGCATCAAACCTTACTGATGAAAACGCCATCTGCATAATAGGTCCTGTTGCAAAAGCGCAGATAAGTGTGCCTATTCCCACAGGTCCTCCGAGGAGCCATCCAATAAATGTTGCCAGACTAAGTAGTGCAATACTGATTGCTCCGATTGGAATCTTTTTTACCCGCTTTGTAAGTGCAACAAGAAGTGTATCTCTTGGTCCACAGCCAAGTGAGGCGCTCATATAAGTAAACTGCGTGTATGCCATGATCACAAGACCAATAAGCATTACAATAATACCAACTATAGGTGATTCACATTTTGGAACAAGATTTATTTTGTTAAAAAAGTCTACTGACTTTCCAACTACAAATGCATCTATGAACATCGCAATACCAATTGGTTCCCTAAGTGCTATATCAATACCAAGTATTGCATACGAGATTACCACCGAAGCGGTTCCGTACAGAATTCCAAAAGTACCTGCAACTCCAAGACTAAGAACGTCCCACGGTCCAGCTCCTATATTGGCCTGAATCGTAAGGTATACTCCAAGTCCGTTGAAAAAAAGGCTTATCGCAGCAATGATCATATTTATTATGATTGCTTTAGCAGTGCGATTTTCCTTTAATGAATTGTTTCCTAATATTTCTTTACTGATGTTCATATGATTCTTCTTTTCTAAATACAATAATCTAAAACAAAGATATTTATTTTGCTCAACTAAATTGCATATTAATCCTTGTCTCAATCATTAAATATATTCCTCATTAGAAAGAATTTCAATCTAAATTTTTTTACATCAGCTCTTTTTTCCACTCATCTTCTTTAAAGCCCACCAATACTGACTTATCAGTAATAAGAAGTGGTCTTTTTACTATCATTCCATCTGATGAAAGAAGCTCTAGCATTTCATCTTCACTCATATCCGGAAGCTTTTTGGAAAGTTCCATTTCTCTATAGATTTTTCCACTTGTATTAAAGAACTTCTTTAATGGTAACCCGCTTTTGTCAAATGCATCCTTTAAAGTTTTTCGATCTGGATTCTGGTTTTTTATATCAATGCTTTCATATTTGATACCATTTGTATCAAGCCACTTCAAAGCTTTATTACAAGTTGAACATCTTGAATAACAATATACTTTTATCATAATTAATTCCCTCTTTTAATAATATATATTTCATATAACCTTATTTTTTCAGGAAATCCTCTGCAGGATCCCTGCAACATCCACCCCAGGATGAGTGAGATACATACGGCAGATACTCTCAGCAAGTTCTTCAGATATTTTCAGCTTCTTTGCTATTTCCTGGTAGGACTTACCACTATTTGTCATAGACATCGCTTTGGAAATAATCTTATCTATGTTCTTTGGAAGA
>JAILEJ010000233.1 GCA_024688095.1 Butyrivibrio sp. | reverse complement strand
TCTCTTATTGAAGATCCTGAAAAGAGGCTGATACATCTTACAGTATCCTCACAAAAGAATTTTGTTCTGATACAGATAAGTAACTACTGTGAACATGAAATAAAGTTCAAAGATGGTATTCCTGTTACAACTAAAGCTGATAAAGCTAACCATGGTTTCGGACTAAAAAGTATAAAATACACCGCTGAAAAATATGATGGAATGGTGATGTTTGATTTTAGTAAGAACTGGTTTGAAATGAAAATATTAATACCTCAGAAGTAAAATATAAACTTTTTCTAAAAACGGATATTATTGAATAATATTCGTTTTTTTGTATGCAAAAATATGATAAAATATACTTATTCTAGTAAACGAAATCAAGTATTAGGTGTCTGAATAGACGATATAATAAGGGATAGAAGAGAAATTATTAAAAAGTTATAAATTAGTTTTTACTAAATTACTTTACTTATTTTTATACAATTGTTCAGGTAACTATCAACCATTTTTCATGTTACAGTTCGTGACATATTTCTGCAGTTTGTGACAAAAAAGGCATAAAAAGAATATAGATGATAAATTATTGTTCAGAGAGATTTGATACAGACACAGAAGAATGAAAATGTAATTCTTCTATATTGATACAAGTCGATTTAAGTTTTTATGAAAAGAGGTAAGTATGAAACATCAGGACATCATTAATGAAATGACTCTTGAAGAGAAGGCAGCTTTTTTGAGTGGTAAGGGTGAATGGCAGACTAGAGATTTTAAACGTGTGGGTATTCCTTCCATTTTTTGCTCCGATGGACCTCATGGTATAAGAAAACAGGCTGGAGCAGGAGATCATTTAGGTCTTAATGAATCACTTCCTGCAACATGTTTTCCAACAGCAGCTACTATAGCAAACAGCTGGAATGAAGAACTTGGTGAGGAGCTTGGAAGTGCTCTTGGTGAAGAGGCAATGGCAGAAGGCGTAAATGTTCTTTTGGGACCAGGTCTTAATATAAAGAGAAGTCCATTATGTGGAAGAAACTTTGAGTATTTCTCAGAGGATCCATATCTTGCTGGAAAGATGGCAGCTTCATATACAAGAGGTATTCAGAGCAAGGGAGTTTATTCATGTCCAAAGCATTTTGCTGTTAATAGTCAGGAAATGCGCAGGATGGCAATGAACAGCGTTGTTGATGAAAGAACACTTAGGGAAATATATCTGACAGGCTTTGAAATAGCTGTTAAAGAGGGTAATGCTAAGGCTATAATGACCAGCTATAACGAAGTTAATGGTGTTTATGCTAATGAAAACAAGCATCTTTTGAAAGAAATTCTTAGAGATGAATGGGGATTTGACGGAATAGTAATTACTGACTGGGGTGCTTCAAATGATCATGCACTTGGTGTTCAGGCAGGCTCTGATCTTGAAATGCCTAATCCTGGACTTGATTCAGCAAGAGAGCTTATCGCAGCAGTAAAGAACGGAAAGATATTACAAAGCGAGCTTGATGCAAGAGTTGATCAGCTTCTTGATGCTGTTATAGATCTTACTGTTAAGGCAGAGGGCAAATCAGATAAGTTTGATATAGAAGCTCATCATAATCTTGCAAGAAAGGCATCTACTGAAAGTGCAATTCTTCTTAAAAATGAGAACAATATCTTACCATTGCAGCCAAAAGCTAAAGTTGCAATTATTGGAGATTTTGCATTTGTTCCAAGATACCAGGGTGCTGGTTCATCACTTGTTAATCCTACAAGGGTAGAAAAGATAAGTGAGATCATTTCACAATATGATCTTCAGGTAGTTGGAAGCAGTAAGGGTTATTCAAGACTTGATGAAGAAGATGAAGCTATGAGAAAAGAGGCAGTAGATCTTGCTTCTAAGGCTGATATAGTATTGTTCTTCTTTGGACTTAATGAGATTAGTGAATCTGAGGGACTTGATAGAACTCATATGAGAATTCCTCAGAATCAGATAAATCTTTTACAGGAGCTTGGACAGGCTAATCCAAATCTGGTTGGAATAATCAGTGCAGGTTCAGCAATAGAAATGCCATGGCATCATCATTTCAAAGCTCTTGTTCATATGTATTTAAATGGACAGGCTGGAGCAGGTGCTTCTCTGGATATTCTTACTGGTAAGGTTAATCCTTCAGGAAAACTTAATGAGACTATTCCAAGAAGAATTGAAGATACACCAGCTTACAGATATTATCCGGCAGCTGAAAGAAATTCCGAGTACAGAGAAAGTCTTTATGTTGGTTACAGATATTATGATACAGCTGGAGTACCTGTATTATATCCTTTTGGTTTTGGACTTTCATATACTACTTTCGAGTATTCAGATATCAGAGTTACAGAAGATGGAGTAAAGTTCAAACTTAAGAATACAGGTAATTATGATGGTGCTGAGGTTTGTGAAATGTATGTTTCACTTCCTGATGCCAAGGTCTTCAGACCTGCCAAAGAATTAAAAGGCTTCAAGAAAGTTTTCCTTAAATCCGGAGAAGAAAAAGAAGTAGAAATTCTTTTTGATGATAAGACATTCAGATACTTTAATGTAAGAACAAATAAATTTGAAGTTGAAGGTGGTCTTTATGAAATCAGTATAGGCTCAAGCTCAGCTGATATAAGACTTAAGGGAGCAGTATCAAAGACAGCTACAACCTCAGAGCTTCCATACAATGAAAATGCTATGCCACATTATTACAATGGACAGATACAGCATATAAGTGATGGAGAATATGAGACACTTCTTGGATACAGCATTCCAAATGGTAAATGGAGCGGACAGCTTGGACCAAATGATGCTATTTGCCAGATGTATTATGCAAAGAGCGGCCTTGCAAGATTTATCTACAAGAAGCTCAATAATATGAAGAAAAAGGCAGAAGATAAGGGCAAACCTGATCTTAACATCCTATTTATCTATAACATGCCGTTTAGGGCAATGGCTAAGATGACTGGTGGGGCAGTAAGTATGGATATGGTTTACGGAATGCTTGATGTTGTAAATGGTCATTTCTTCAGAGGCGCTGGTAAACTTATTTCGGGATATTTTAAGAATTCCAGTGCAAATAAAAAGTATGAAAAAGAAATTGGTGCTTAAGAAAGGAGTCAGATATGGGCTTGTGGAACAGCTTTGCAGAAAAACATCCCGTAGCAGCTAAATGGGTTAGAGAGGGTGGATTATTTGTAATAGTTAGTAACCTTATTACAGTTTTCAAATATATTATTTTACAGTTTTTACCAGCTGCATTTAGTATGATGCCTGAAACAGACTATGGATGGCCGGGAATTCCTGTAACACTTTTTGGAAAGACATTTTTATGGAACATTATCGGATATGATGCTGCCAGCGGTGGAATGAGATACTTCTGGGCATATATGGTAGCAATGATAATTGGTGAGTGTGTTAATTTCCCACTTCAGAGAAACCTTGTATTTAGAAGTAAAGGAAATGTATTGTATCAGGCAATGTGGTACATAATCGCATTCTGCATCATTACCTGTATTGTTAATTCTATTAACTGTGTATGGGTAGCGGTTGCTGGTTTAATTGTTCCTGATTTTATCTACAATATCGGAACAGTAGTACTTAATGGTGGTATATCAATGATCATATTCTTCTTTGTTAATAAGATTATTTTCCCTGAGGGAGAAGCTAAGAAGAATTGATAAGTGTTTTTGGTGGTAATAGAGATTTTTTAGGGCGCACCTGTCCGCAAGGGCAGATAACCATATTTCGACGGTTATAACCTGTCGGCAACTAAAAAAAGGGAGGCTATATTATGTTAGCTATTAACATGGATGATGTTATGAATGTCATAACATCGATCAAATCTTACTTAATTGCTATAGGTATTATTCTTGTACTTGGAATAATCATACTTATTGCAGTTAAAAAACTTGCTCAGCCATTAAAGCGCAGAGTAAGAGGTACAACAGCAGTTGCAATGATCGCTGGTGTATGTATTTGTATAAATATGATCTGTACAGGTCCTATGAGTACAATGCTTGATCTTGTAAGCGGAAGTGGAACAATTTCAGATGAAACTTCAGATGAAGCTACTGATCTTGCAGTAAACATTGCAGAAGAAGGTATTGCACTTCTTGAAAATGACGACAATGTTCTTCCTATGGCAGCGGGAGATAAGCTTAATGTTTTTGGATGGGCTTCAACAAATCCTATCCTTGGTGGAGCTGGTTCAGGTGCTCTTAATGATGCATATGATACAGTTTCTATCCTTCAGTCTCTTGCAGATGCAGGAATTGAAACAAACTCAGAGCTTACAAGCTTCTATACAGATTATAAGGCAGACAGACCTGAGGTTGGTATGTGGGCACAGGACTGGACACTTCCAGAACCTAATGTATCACTTTATACAGATGACCTTATGGCAAATGCAAAGTCTTTCTCTGATACAGCTATGATCGTAATCAGCCGTTCAGGTGGTGAGGGTGCTGACCTTCCAACAAATATGAATGCAGTTATTGATGGAAGTTATCAGGATGGCACAACTTATACAGCTGGTGTTTATGATGATACTCTTAATGATGGAAATGACTGGGATGAAGGTGACCATTATCTTCAGCTTACAAACAGAGAAGAAGAAATGATCGATCTTGTTTGCCAGAACTTTGATAAGGTAATCCTTGTTTATAACGGAGCAAATGCTTTCGAACTTGGATTTGTTGAAGATTATTCACAGATTAAAGGTGTTCTTTGGGCAGCAGGTCAGGGACATGTTGGTATGAGAGCACTTGGTGAAATTGTTGCTGGTACAGTTAACCCATCAGCAAAGCTTATTGATACTTATGTTTATGAAATGGAAGAAACACCATGGTGGAACAACTTTGGCGATTTCAACTATGACAATATGGAAGAGTTTGCTTATACATCAACAGGATTTACAGGTGTTGAGTCAACAGCATACGTTTCATTTATCGATTATGTAGAAAGTATCTATGTTGGATACAAGTTCTATGAAACAGCAGCTTTAGAAGGACTTATTGATTATGATAAGACTGTTCAGTATCCATTTGGATATGGTCTGTCATATACAACTTTCAGCCAGGAAATGGGTGAAATCACTGAGTCAAACGGAACTATCAGCTTTGATGTAACAGTTACTAATACAGGTAATGTTGCTGGTAAGGATGTTGTAGAAGCATATTACAATCCTCCATATACAAATGGCGGAATTGAAAAAGCATCTGCAAATCTTGTTCAGTTTGAAAAGACTGGTATCCTTGAGCCAGGTGCATCAGAAACAGTTACAGTTTCATTTGATGTTGAAGATATGGCATCTTATGATGCAAATGGAGCAGGCGGATATGTTCTTGAAGCTGGCGATTATATAATTTCAATCAATTCAGATTCACATAACATTATTGATTCTAAGACTTATACTGTTGCATCAACTGTTGAATATACAGGTGATAACGGCAGAGCAAGTGACGAAGTAACAGCTACAAACCAGTTTGAATTTGCAGAAGGTGATATTACTTACCTTTCTAGAGCAGATGGATTTGCTAACTATGCAGAAGCAACAGCAGCTCCTTCAAACTACAGTATGTCTGACGAAGACAAGGCAACATTCTATAATATCAGCAATTATCTTACAGCTGAAGTAACAGCAGCTGATGAAGATCCTAATGCTGAAGCAATTACTACAGGTGCAAGCAATGGACTTAAGCTAATTGATATGGTTGGTCTTGAAAAAGATGACCCTCAGTGGGATACATTTATGGATCAGCTTTCACTTGATGATATGAATGCTATTATTTCACTTGGTGGATATCAGACAAACTCAGTTGATTCAATTGGTAAGGTTCGTACAAACGACTGTGATGGACCTGCATCAATCAACAATAACTTTACAGGTGTTGGTTCAATAGGATTCCCAGTAGGTGTTGTAATTGCAGCTACATGGAATAAGGATCTTGCACATGACTTTGGTGCAAGTATTGGTAAGATGGCTAATGAAATGGATGTATCAGGTTGGTATGCACCAGCTATGAATATTCATAGAACAGCTTTCGCAGGACGTAACTTTGAGTACTATTCAGAAGATGGCGTTATCTCCGGTTATATTGCAGCAAATGCAGTAGCTGGTTCACAGGAACAGGGTGTATATGCTTACATGAAGCACTTTGCATTAAACGATCAGGAAGAGAATCGTTGTGATATGCTTTGTACATGGTCTTCAGAGCAGGCTATTCGTGAAATCTATCTTAAGCCTTTCGAAATGTGTGTTAAGGATGCTGACTGTCTTGCAGTTATGAGTTCATTTAACTACATTGGTAATCGTTGGGCAGGTGGATGTTCAGAACTCCTTAAGACTGTTCTTCGTGATGAGTGGGGCTTTAATGGATTTGTAGAAACTGACTACTTTGGTGTATATGGATACATGTCAGCTGATCAGGCTATCAGAAATGGTACAGACCTTATGCTTGTTAACTATCCAACAGCAACAAATGATGTTCAGTTTAGAGATACAAATGGTGCTCAGCAGGCAATGAGAGATTCAGCAAAGAACGTTCTCTATGTTGTAGCAAACAGCCGTGCATATTATGAAGAGAATTATAATCCTGGTATGGCATCATGGAAGGTTCTTATGTATGTAGCAGATGTAATAGTTGCAGCTCTTTGCTGCTTCATCCTTTACACTGTATTCTTTAAGAAAAAAGAAGAAAAGAACCAGTAATTTGAAGTATTAAAAAAGCCGGATCTATAAAATAAGGCATTGGAAAATAATAACATATAGGGATTATTAGCCCTGGAAAGAAAGGTTAAGCCTTCTTTCCAGGGCTTTTTGTATATATGGTAGGTATATGTTTGTGTGAAATGCAGATATATCATATAATTAGTGCTGTCAAAAAAATGATTTGTTTAAGTTATAATGATTTTGTTATATTTTCTATTAAACAGTCAATTCAAAAATGGAGTATTAAGTAAAAAATGAGTTTATATACTATAGGAGATCTTCATCTTCACTTTGCGTCTGAACTGAAATCACCAGATCAGCTGCATAGTAAGCTATGGAAAAATCATGAAGATAAATTTAAGGCTTATTGCGATGAAATGATTACAGAAGAAGATACACTTGTCCTTGTGGGGGATCATAGCTGGGGCAGAGGAATTGATGCTGCAAAGCCTGATTTGGACTGGATTTCGATGCTTCCTGGAAGGAAAATATTACTTAGAGGAAATCATGACACTTACTGGGATCCAAAGAGAACTGAAAAGTTAAATAAGTTATTTGAGGGAAGGCTTAATTTTCTTCAGAATAATTATTATAGTTAT
>JAILEJ010000141.1 GCA_024688095.1 Butyrivibrio sp. | reverse complement strand
GTACCAAAATCATCAATTGAAAGCCTTATTCCATGCTTTGTGAAGCGGCTCATATATTCTTTTGTTTCACTTCTTTCAGAGAGAGATGCACTCTCTGTAATCTCAATAATGATCTTATCAGGAGGAACATCATATCTTTTAAGTATCTCCACAAGATATTCAGGATAATCATCATCATATATCTGATAAGTAGAAAAATTAATTGACATATATGGAAGCTTCTTATATTTTGCCTTCCAGTCTGCCATTTGTCTGACAGCTATTTCAGTAAGCTCTCTTCCAATTGGAATCATAAGTCTGTTCTCTTCAGCTATTCTTATGAACTCTCCCGGATATGCATAATTATCCTTCATACGAAGAAGAGCCTCAAATCCATACAGACTATTATCTGATACCTTGTATTTTGCCTGATATAAAAGCTTAAAGCCATCACTTACAAGAGCCTCATTAAGTTTATGAAGAATAATTCTTTCTCTTTCGACAGATTCAAGAAGTGCCTCATCACAGATAAGATATCCATTCTTTTCACTTCTCTTTACCTTTCTCATACCTGCATCTGCAAGCTGTTGCAACGCAAGATAAGATTCAGCATCATGCGGATACCTCACAACGCAAATACTGTAAGAAAGATTTATGACTCCATCGTCATAAACAAACGGCTCATCCAGAACATTACTTGTTTTTTTACAAACCTCTTCGTAATAACTGTCATCATTTGCTTCAATAATAATTGCAAACTCATCTCCGCCATATCTTACAAGCTTAAGATCCTTTGACTCATTTACAAAAGACTTCATTCTGTCTACAGAATGCTTAAGCACAAGGTCTCCACCTTCTCTTCCAAGCTTATCATTTACTCTTTTGAATTCATTGAGACTAAGAAACAATACAGCAAAGGGCTGTTCAGCAAAAATCTTGTTATTAATCTCTTCAATTTCCCATTGCCTGTTATATAGCCCTGTAAGCTCATCATGATAAAAAATATATCTGTGACGCTTCTGATTTACATTTACTATGTAGGTCATTGCAACAACAAGTACAAGAATAATCACAAGCGATATCAGCACAAGAGGATAATCTTCTATGAAACTTCTATTTGAATTTATTTTAACAAAGCAAATGTTCCCAATCAGCAATGCAAGTGCCAAAATGAGAATCCACATTATAACTTCAATATAATTTTTGCTCCTCTGTAACAAGTTTAATTTTTCCCTCATATCAAAAATACCTTCCGGCATATTCTCATATAAAATACACTTACATTTTATCATATTTAATATAGATATGTTAGTTATAAAATTCCGTCTTTCCCCAAAAGCTCACTTACTTTATTTCTTTCAAATGACTCTGCAGCAGCCTTAACCTCATCCGATGCTGCAACAAATGCCTGTGCCACTTTTGGATCAAACTGAATTCCTGCTTCGTCTATAATTATTCCCATTGCTTTATCAAATGAAAAAGCATCCTTATAAACTCTCTTTGAAACAAGTGCGTCAAAAACATCTGCAACAGCCATTATTCTTGCAGACAACGGTATTTCCTCGCCCTTAAGGCCTGTAGGATAGCCTTTACCATTCCACTTTTCATGGTGATATGCAGCTATATTCTTTGCCTCTTCAAGATACTCAGAATCCGGAAGAGATGAAATACACTGATCTATAACCCGTGCACCAAATATTGTATGCTTTTTCATGATCTCAAACTCTTCATCTGTAAGCTTACCAGGCTTATTAAGTATGGAATCTGAAATCTGAATCTTTCCTATATCATGGAGAGGTGCTGATTTTATTACATTAGACATAAAATCATCCGTAAGCTCATTGGTATAAAATCCCAGCTCACGCATTTTTCTCATGACAATTCCGGTATAGGTTGCCGTCTTACGTATATGATCACCTGTTGAAGAATCCCTGTTTTCAACAAGATCTGCCAGAACCATGATGAGTCCGGTCTGAACTTCATCAAGATCCTTGGACTTCTGCATCATAGTACTATAGTTAAACATATTTTCTTCAATAGTCTGAAGAAATGTATAAAACATGTTTTCTATCTCATCCCCTGTATGTATGCCTATATCTCTTATACTGTCAACATTCTTAATTCTGCTCTCTTCATCTTCATACTCAAAATTGTCTGCTGTTTTGATAATAGTATTAATTGGATAAATCATATGATATTCTGCAATCCACAGACCTGCCAGAATTATCATCACCATAAAACCAAAGCATAAACAAATAAGTCTGATCATAAACTGGCTTTGATAAACTTCATAATCCTCCATCGAAATATCAGCACCTGCATAACAGACACAATTGCCATCATCATCAAATACAGGAGTCAAAGAAGTAAGAAAATATCCAATATTATCATCGTCTGTAATATATGGCTCAAATTCTTCACCGGCTTTCATTGCTTCAACATAAGGAAGTACGGATTTATCAAAATCCACATGTGTCCCAGGGTCTTCTCCAACTAAATCATCTGTATCCAGATCAAAGACAACTGTATAACCATCGTCACTTACCTTATAAACAAAGATATACTGAATGTTTGGAGTTACAATGCTAATGTTGTATAGCAGATTTTCTGTCTTTCTATAACCATATGCATCTTCTCCAAGCTCAATATAATCACTGACCCTGTCAGATTCTATAGTACTTGCAACAAGGCGTGATATACCCTTTGCTTCATCATGGAATTTCTGATCCATATAATTCATAAACAGCATTCGGGAAAGAAGTGCTATAACAGTTGTAATGGCAATGCATGCCGCAAAAAGTGAAATACCAATTTTAGACTTAATAGACAATTTTCTTGATGTCTTTTTACTTATGGTTTTTATCATGTCATCATCAAGAGGTCTCTGAAGCCATCCTACATTCTTAATGGTCTGAACCATGGATCCTGGAGCCTTTTTTATGATCAGATATGAAATCATAATACATATAAACTTGTCCATAATATGTATTACAAAATTAATTATAAAATGAGCCATATAAAAATTCATGCCCGTGATCTGCATCATAAGCACAATATAACTGTCAATAAGCCCATCTCCATGAGGTTTATCAATACCCTGCAAAAAGTTTATTATGCCGGCAAAAAGACTATTACAAAAAGCTACGACAAGTACATAAATGGATAAATATTTAGCCAGATTCTTTTTTACAGACTTATACTTTTTGTAATAATACGTAGTCCACATTGCTGTAAATATATTTAGAATAACAAAATAAACAGAAGGTGGATTATCAATAAATGTAATCACATTGGTTATAAGCGCAACAAAAACACCTGGGAAATAGCCACCGATTACAGCGACCACCATGGTGCCAATAGAATCCAGATATAAAATTTTATCAAGAAATCTGTTCGCAAAAGCGTTAAAGATAAGATTAAAAATTATCCCCAAAAATAGAAACAGAATAAATACAATCCACTTTTTCGCTCTGTTTTTACTTGCCTTGTACATAATCGCCTCATGTATTTATAAAATATAATTCTATTTTACTATAAAAAGTAATCTATCTAATATTATGCTTATTAAATAATGATAAAAAATTTATTATAAATCAGTGACATGTTTTTTTATTCCCTGTCAAGATGAGAAACTTGCACAAAAATAAAGAGCTGCAGCACATTGTGATATGTGCTCAGCTCTTCTATATTACTTTTTCTGATATCCAGTGATCATTGTAAGTACAAAACATGCAACAGTTGCCCATGCAAAGAATTTATGCCATTTCATAAATCCACCTCCTTTTTTTATCTTTTTATTTTCGTTATCTTTATCATTCGTTATCTCTATACAATCACCACAATGCACATACTCTATCTTGTCCTTAAGTATTTCCTTCATAATTTCATAAGGCTCTACTCCCGTACAATGACATGTGTAGAACTTTGTCTTATATTCTTTTAAGGCATTTGCAGTCTGCTTAATATATTCAACATCTTCTTCTGAATAATCTGTTTTTCTCATGGTATGAAATCCGCTAAATACATAATCAGGTTCGTCCCCATAAATTTCAACATATCTGTCAAGGATATTAAGGATTCCATGATGAGCGCATCCAGAGAAAAGAAACGTCTTTCCATCCTGTTTTATTACAAGACACTGCTCATGTTCAAAATCATCATTTACAAATACATCATTTTCTTTTTTATACAGAGATTTATTTGTAAGAGGTGAAGGCCTTCCATTTCCAACTCCGGAGTAAACAGAAAGTTCATCATCGATTTTAGTATTTTCATCTATTATGCAGACCTGCTCAAGCTTTCTGATGTCAGGATCAATCCCTATAAATCTTGGTTCTGTACTTTTACTCGTAGAATAATAATCTCCAAAGGCATTCTCTTTAATATAAATCCTCGCAGTTTTGTTTATCCTGCTAAATGGAATAATTCCTCCGCTATGATCATAATGACCATGGCTTAGAAATGCTATATCTACCTTACTAAGATCTACTCCAAGTTTTTCTGCATTTTCTATAAGAAGGTCACTCTGACCAGTATCCATAAGTATTTTATGTTTCTTTGTTTCTATATAAAAGCACAGACCATGTTCTGCTCTACAGCCTGATTTTCCCTCAGTATTCTCGACCAGATTTACAATTTTCATCTTATACTCTCCTGCATTCACCTATAATCTTTTTCTATAATTTAAATTATACATCGATTACCCTGATTTTTTTAGTTAATTTTTAATGATAAATACTAATATTATATTCGAAAAATAAAGAGTTTATGAAAGGTTTAAAAAATGTCATCATTAAAAATACAGGGATTAAGTGGATATCAGATGCAATTACAGTCTTTAATAAATAAAACTCAGGCTCTTACAAGTAAAGGCGATAATGCATCAATGGCTTTTGCTTCCGCACTTAGACAGCAGGCCTCAAATATTCAGGCTGAAATATCAACAACAAAATCCTCAAATGATAACAGCTATGTAAAAAATAATCTGGAAAAAAAATTTTTTCAGAACTATACATATAACAAAAATTTGCAAAAAGAACAGGTTGAGGCCTCTACTTTCGATATAACGATTTGATAATTTTTCAATGATATAGATGTTCCCTATAATAAAACTTTTATTACACGAAAATTATATACAAAAATATATTTTGTCTTTGAAATATTGATTAAACTATAGTATCATTAAAAACACTTGACTTCCCTGATGATAATTAATGCATAATGTACATCAGTCGGAAGTTTTATTATTTATATGCTATAAGGAGCATTAACATGGACGGACAGATTTTACTATTTATTCAGGAATATATCAGAAATCCAATTCTTAATCCTGTAATGATATTTGTAACAACACTGGGAAATACAGGAATTATCTGGATAATCCTTTCTTTGATACTTATGGTAAACAAAAAAACAAGGCGCCTTGGTATCACGTGCGCCCTGTCTCTTATAATTATGCTTTTTATAAATAATATTTTCATCAAAAACCTGGTTGCAAGAACAAGGCCCTATGAAGTAATTGAAAACCTGACTATTCTAGTATCAAAGCCTTCAGATTTCTCTTTTCCTTCAGGCCATACAGCAAGCTCCTTTGCATTCACTACTGTACTTTTAAAGGAAACTAAATCCAGATGGAAATATGCCTCTCTTGCTCTGGCAATACTGATTGCACTATCAAGATTATATGTAGGCGTTCACTATCCTACAGATGTTTTAGGAGGCCTTATCCTTGGAATCGCATATGCTTTTATTGCAGTAGCAATAATACATAAGGTTAAGCTTCCTGAGTTTTTGGATTCCAAATTATAAAATGCTTTATCTAATTTAAGAACATTTTTACCAGATTCTATAATTTCCACTAAGAGCAAGCATAGCAAACATATAAAGACAGTTGTCATAATACCTTCTGTCTCCACTTCTAAGCGGTGTGTTCCAGAATTCCTGGACACACCGTTTTGCTTCATCTCCAGTAGCAGCAAGTGACGCCTGTGCATTTGTTGCAGTTATTGCCACAGGATGTAGTGCATCTTCATCAAGAACTGTTCCATCTATAAGATATGCCTTTCTCTTATTTCCATCTGGAAGATTTCCAAAAAACGCCTGCAGCTTGTTACAAATATCTCTTTCAAATTCAGCATAACCCGTATCTTTTCCAAACCACTCATAATCAAGAGCTATATTGGCAATAGTTCTATATGCATCAGAATAAAACCAGTCATGTCTCCCGAATATATCCTGTTCAAGCGGGTAAGGTGTTCCATCAAAATAACTGTATTCTGCGCTAAGTCCCGTATTCTTATCGCATGCCTTTGTTAGAAACTCTCTGCTTTC
>JAILEJ010000111.1 GCA_024688095.1 Butyrivibrio sp. | reverse complement strand
CATCTGTATATTATCCGTAGGTAGCCTAGGAACCTACCGCAACCGTCAATCAATAACATTCATATTACAAAGCGGAGCTTATAATATGAAACCTCAGTTGGTGATAATTAAAAGCCAAATAACCAATTGAGGACGCAAACTCAATATGGAGGGCATATCAAAAATGGCTAACAACAGAATAAGAACAGATAACATAAAAAGCTCTACCTCTTCAGGATCTGTAAATAAACTCGTTATAGTAGTAGCAAGTGCAGCAGTAGTTGTAATTGCAGTACTGGTTGGAGTTATTGTAGTCCTATTAAACAAGCCAACAGAAAGTGAACAAAAAGGAACTGTTGCTTCAGGTACAAGAGCCACCATGGTATCTGAGCCTGAAGATGTTGCAGCTTTTTTGAATAGTGAACTTCCTCCCGAAGCGTATTATACAGCGTCAATGAATTATGATTGGCATTTTCAAGATTCAGCATCTGCTTCTACAGATGCATATGTTGAAAATGATTCATCCAATCAGTTCACTGTATACTTTGATCTATTCCTTGATTCAGATAGTTCACTTGTATATTCATCGCCGTATATACCTGTCGGAGAAACACTAACCGGCATAACTTTAACTGAATCTCTTGATCCAGGCGATTATCCTGCTACATGCACATATCACCTTGTAGATGAGAATAATGAGGAGCTCAGCACAGTTTCAGTCGGACTTACCTTACATATTGCAAATTAATTTTTATTTCACGGAGGGAAAATTCTTATGAACAGTAAAAGACTATTAGCAATAGCATTATCAACAACTATGGTTTTAGGATCATCTCTGACTGTATTTGCAGAAGATGCTGCAACAACAGGCGCTCAGGAGGCTGTGGCTGGTACAAGTTCACTCACAACACAGGCTGATAAAATTAAAGTTACACTTCCAACATCTGCCATTCCACTTCTTATTGATACAGAAGGATATATAAATGGTACATGGAGTAACGATACCCTTACAGAAGCTGGTGATCCTTGTATTATGTCTAATGCTTTTGTAATTCTCAATAAGAGTAATATAGATGTAAGCGTTACAGCTGATTTAAAGCTTACTGCTAATGCTGGTGATGTTACTAGTACAGTTACTCCTACACTTGTTAGTACTGCAGATGGTGCAGTTACAGGCGGTCTTAATGACTATAAAATGAAAATATATGCAGTTCCTGCAAAAACTGCAATAACAGCTATTGATGCAACAGAGGCTGCGTATGCTGCAAGTACAACTGGTTGGCTTCTATCAGCAGAATCAATCACTCCAGAATTTGCATTTAATAAGGCAACTTATACAATAACAAGAACAGCAAGTGAAACTGAAATTGGAGGTTATACATACGCTCAGGGAACCGACCCTACAGCAATTACAGGAACAGGTATGCAGATCAAGGGAACTCTCAATCCTAATGCAGACTGGGGTGCTTTTAAAGCAAGTTACAACACTGCTACACCTATCACATTTACTTATAAATATACTATTGCAAAAGCAGATGGTGAAGAAGAGGTTTCAGAGGATATCCCTTACTATGTAACACCTGAGACAGCTCTTGCATCTGTAACAGTTGCACCTAGCCAAGCTTCAGCAACTGTTACATCTGGTACAGCTGTTACATTGGCAACATTATCTGGAGCAGGAAAAACAGGAATCACTTCTATAGTAATTAATGATTCTATAATAGGTGCTACAAGATATACGCTTGCTTCAACAACTGGTGTAATCACATTAGATACAACCTTTGTAACAAACTGGTATAGTACTATTGCAGATGCTGGTAGCGTAACAGGTACAATTACTTATAGCGATTCAACCACTGAAACATTTACTTTGACCGCAGCAAGTGGTGATTAATTCAATTTGCTATCATTGAAGTTTATAAATTATAAAGATTCAGACGCTTAAATAATAAAAGGCCTTTCGATTCTCATCGAAAGGTCTTTTATCTTGAGTTTTTCTTATTCATTTAATACTTTTCTATTTTTGTATAAGAACTTCTGTATAGCTGTCGTACCGTTTTTGGGTCTCCCCATAAGAAATATTAAACATTTTTACACTTTTTTTGCCACCTGCTCTTATACTTAAATATATCTTCATCACAATAAAAATGTCTTATCAAATCAGAATCATAACATTTTGATATATATTCTTCAGAAAGAATAATTTCTTTTGAGAACTTCTTATATATTTGCGAATACCATCTTTTACTTCCCTCATTCTCATGACTTATACCAGTTATAGTAATTCCCAAAAAATTACTCAATTCAGACTGCAAACTATCAAGTTTTTCCAATTGATAAATAAATATTTCAACATTTCCGCTTTCAACTATTCCATATCCCTTTTCTTTATCAAATTGATAATTTAAGACATCAATCCCAAGAAAATTTTTTATCTGATTATCCCAAAATTTTTGAATAACAAAATCAAAATGTAAATATTTCTCAAAATTTGAAGCATATGGAAATTCAGCTTTAATTCTATTTTTATTTTCATCCCTGTCCCACTGATAATCAAGCTCTGTCTCTTTACTAATCCAGGAATCCCAAAGATACTGTACATCCCCGCCATTTTTCCAATAATATTCAACATCCCAGAAATCCTGGCAATGAGACATAAAGGCAGAAATATTTTGCCCCACTGTTTCCCTGACACCTGTTATTATTTTAATTTTAGTCGCTGATATAAGCTTTTTATAATTATCTGTAAATAAATATGTACTGTTCCAGAGATTACAATGTTTGATATTATTATCAAGGCATAATTTAGAAATACATCTGTTTCCAGTTGATGGAGGAGTGCAAATATATACAGCTTCTTCAACTTCACCACTATTTATCTCAAAAGCATAATCCCAAGCCTCCCCTTCATATCTTATATCACTGGGATAATATATATCTTTGCAGTTAATATATTCTTTCATAAGATTTTTATCATTAAAAGTCTGAAGTTTTGCAATATCTTCCGTTCTTCTTTTAAATTCATCCAATATGATTATATTATCAATCCCAAGTAATGAAAGTTGCCTGACTATTTCATTCCAGTAAATACTCAACACACACACTATGGTATTCTCATCATATAACTCAGCTAATTTATCCACCGATATTATACTAATTCCATCTATAGTATATAATTGTCTGTCCTTATTATTATCACAAAAAAATGCCGTCTTAATCCCCCACTTCAAAAGACGCTTATAATAAAACATTCCATTATTACCTGTACCAAAAATAACCACTTTACTATTTTTTAGTAGTTCAAACGAATCATCAACAAAAGAAAATCTCATCCGGTTACTCCATACAAAATCAATGATCTATTAATTGCTCAACTCAATTTTCAATATTCTTAAGCCATTTCTTTTTATACTTCTTAATATCATTATCGCTGTAATAATGATTTACATATTCAGCTTTATAACAACAATCTACATACTCTTTTGTAAGTTTCAGGTTAGTAAGAGCTTTTTTATATGCCCTTGAATACCATTTATAAGAAGCTTCATTGCCCCTTACAAGTTCAATATCATCAATTCCAAGAAACTCTCCCAACACCTTTTTATTCAAGTCAAGTTTTTCAACCTGGTAAATAAAAATACTAAGATTATCCATTCTGATTATACTATATCCATTTTCTTTATCTGCCGCATATTCATATACATTAATACCTATATTTTTCATTATCTGATTATCAAAAAAATTCTGTATTATATAATCTATATGACAATTATCTCTAAAATAATCCGCATATGGAAATACAAGTTTTTTTCTTGAAATATTTTCCTTACGGCTCCATTGCATATCATTATTCATCTGACAGGAAATCCATGAATCAAATAAATACTGAACATCACCGCCGTCTTCCCAAAACTCTTCAACATCCCAAAAATGTCTGCTTGATTCAAAAAAAGCCGAGATATTCTGTCCAACAGGTTCCCGGATTCCAATTATTATCTTTGTATCATACTTTCTGAAAAGTTCCCCCATTCCTTCAGAAAAATATTTACAGCAATGCCAGAAATTTATATACTTCTTTCCATACCTGTCCAAGGTATAGTTAATTGTAAAATCACCTGTTTTCTGGGGACTGCATACAATTAAGTTATCATGATTATCTTTAATCTGATTTGTAATCAAATATTTCCATACATCATAATCATATCTTATTACACTTATGCCTCGCTCATTGTAGCCCTCAGCACAAAGCAAATATTCATCATGCAAGGACTTATCCGTTAATGAAATATACCTCGAATAGTCGTATGTTCTTTTACAAAATTCATCAAGGGATATATATCTATATATCCCCTTGGTTTCCAATATCTTCGCGATTCCATACCAGTTCCTACAAAAAATGCATATAATCATCGAATCATCATAAATATCATATAGTTTTTCAAGAGAAATTACATGTATACCATCAACTGTCATTCTCTGATAGTCTTTGTTAGCATCACAAAAAAATGAGACTTTTGCCCCCAGCCTTTTAAGCTTTTTGTAATAAAACACCCCATCATTTCCAGCATCATATATAATTATCTTTGATGTTTTCAAAATATGAAAATCTTTATCTATAAATGAAAATCTCATTTTTCACCCTCATGTTTCTTTTCATCATAAAAACATTTTTTATTATAATTGATCCTGTTGGTATTTATCTCAATGTGTAATTTCACTATTGATCAAATAGTCAAGAAATCGATTCAAAGAAAAAACACTATTTTCGTTAACCTGATTACTTGTATTAGCTTTCATTATCTCGCATGATCTTTCAGCAATGCGAGACTCAAAATCTGTTTGATATGGATATGTATTTCGGTCAAAAGTATCGGTTTTAGTATTGTATTCAATCCAAGAAAAATCCTTAGTTTCTATAAAAGTAATTATTTCATCTATCTGCTTTATTGGATAACATCGAACTTCCAAATATTGCTTAACATCCTCTTCATCAAATAAAAAATCTAATGAATTTACTATTTCAACATTATTGGTCTTTACATCTATTTTGAATACATGTTTTGCCCTTTGGGGCATAATATAGACATAGTCCTCTATACAGTAAGGTATAGAAAATGGAAAGTTTATCCTTGATTCTTTTTTTATAATATTTATATTATCTGTCCTTCCTGAAATCATATTGTACCTGACAACACCATTATCTCCTTCACCAAATGTTGTAAGCCATATATCATCTTCTTTAAGGCAAATACCCGAAAAGCCATTGTATGGTGTATTTATTTTTATTATCTCAATACTATTGTCCTTAGTATCCATTACCATAACTGAAGGGTAATATCCCATACTCATAAAGAGTTTGTCACCTTGAGCCGTGCAACCTGTTACAAGATTATAATCAAAGTTCTTTTTTTCTTCTAATCTGCCTACCCATTCCGTAATATATTCAGTCTCGTATGTATCAACATTAAATTTAATTATTGCTGGATAAAATGCCCCCAGCAAATATACATAATTGTCTTTGGAATAACTACATACAAATTTGGCATTCTTTGCGACTTCTTTTCTTTTACTTATATAATCTAAAGATTTTAACTCTATATAATCTGCAGATTTGGAAATAAGATCGTATACCACAATTTCATTTGGTTTTAGCGGTATAAGAATCAGCTTTTCATTTACCTTTTCTATTGAATAATAAGAGAAATCAGGCTCAGACTCATTCCTTTTTATTTTTAAATTTATAACTTCACCAGTCTTTTTATCTATTTCATAAAGTCTGCTAAATGCGAAACTTACACAATAAATCTTTTCGTTATCCTCTGCTATTTTTGTAGTGCATAGTCTGGTAAAATAATTTCTTTCTTTAGAAGTAATACTCATACACAAACTCCCGTTTTATACCTGTTTCAATCAAATATATCATTAACGGACACTATTTCTCCTTTAATACCATGCTCTCTAAGACTTTTCTCCAATTCATCAAAAATATGAATCGGAGTAATAAATATGGTATTTGCTGTTAAAGTTTCATCACATCCAATCTTATATACAGGAATATTGTCAACACAATCCTCTGTAACAAACATATCGATAAATCCCAAGACATTAATATCAAGATTTTTTAAAATTGATGCAACTCTTCTGCCCAATTCTCCTGCACCATAAATAAATACATTCTCCTTTGAATTATCTTCAAAATAACGTCTGAATACAGAATCCACATCATCTGTCTTAAGCCATTTTCTAAATAAACCGTCATATGCTCTATGTTTGATATTTTCAGGGCTTCCACTTCCCGGCATAGGTGCAGGCTCATGCATAGTTTCACCACCAAAATTGTAAACTCTTGGATTATCCTTAACTATTGGCATATTAATAATTTTCTTATATTCTTCATGATATGGATGACATGGATTTAATACATCCTTAAACCAGTACTCTTCTTCAGTCAGATTTCCCCAATTATAAACCGGCCTTAGAACAACATTGTCAAAACCGTATACATTAAGACTCTTATCGATAAATTCAGGAATTTCCCAATAATTCTTTTCCTGAACTACTATTGCATTCGTTGTATGTTTTACCTTATTCTCTTCACGGAGTTTTTTTAGGAATAACTGATTCTTCTTGAGTTTCTCAAGATTTCCACCTCTACTTATCTGGTTATATATTGGCTCATGATAACTATTAGTTGTTACAACAATGTCAAGATTATAATTTCCCAAATGTGAAATCCTATCCCAGTGTGCTTCATCAAGGAAAATTCCATTTGTTTCAAGAAGAATTTCAAAATCATCTCGCTCAGGCTTAAGATTTTCCAATACTTTCATCATATATGGAGATGCAAATGGATCTCCATGTCCGCTGGCTGAAATCTTTCTTGCTTTACTTGCAACAGGAATTATTTTTTCAAGAATCTTCTCTACTTTCTGTGCATAATCTTTGTTAGGTTTAAAAATCTCACATCTGCATGTTGGACATGAAATGTTACATATAAAATCAAAAGCAAGATTTACTTCACCTGGTGTATCATGCACTCTCCAAGGATGTTCTGGATCCATCTCCTTATCTGGAAGATCTCTATTTTGTAGATGAGGGCATGCTACCATTCTGCAATAGCTATAGCTGCCATCTCTTGCGGTATCCCTTATTTTTTCTGCTTTCTCGCTATGCCATATATCATAAAAATCCTGTGTTAATATATTTCCTATTGATCCTCTTGCAGGATCCATCCATGGACATATATATACTTTTCCATCAAAATGATCCAAATATGCATAATCAAACATCATATTACAGTACATCATAATTTATACCCCCTCGTGTCTTACGATTTTAGCTTTTTATTAACATATCAACATTATCAACATCAAAAACAGGAATACCAAATTTATCATTCACTTTTTTTCTTTCAGCATAACTGTTATCTATAAATATTGCCCTTTCTGGATTTATAAAATCAATTTTATCTTCATCAAAAGTAATATGTATTATTTCATCAAATATCTTTTTATTTAATCTAAACTTTTCAAACTCATCATCTAAATCACCATCATGCCTTGATAACAATACAATTTTCTTTCCTTCTTCAATGCATTCATACAAAAAGATTAATATTGTCTTACAAACTTTTCCTGCAACTACAATAGTATCATCGTAATCCATATATACAGTGTCGTACTCTATATCTGTTCTGAACTTTGTACTGATTCGTCTCTCTAACTGAGCCTTACACTTATGAAGCACATATGATGTATCAATCCCATATAGTTCAAATATTCCCAGCATTGGAAAATTTATTCCCATATGCCTGTATAAAGTCATCGTACCCGCCTGCCTGCATGCCACTTCCAATAGCTTATACTTATTGTCTTTATCTTTTTTCACTTGAAAATACCATGCGCCAAAAAAGTTTAGCTTATCATTTAATATATTCGCTATTTTACCAACATCATCCGGCATTTCTATTACTGTAGATCTGCTTGCAATTCCATTAACTATTCTGTCGCGAGTTCTTGCTCCAGCAAATTTTAATTCTCCACTTCGACCAGTGAAGCAATCTACAGTCAATTCTTCTCCAGGCAAAAATTCACTTAATATATAATTGGCTCCGAAAAAAGAATCTTCCAAATCTGCTTCTTTTTTTATAAGCTTTGTGCCTTGGCCACCTGCAGCTGCATCAGGTTTTGCAAAAAGTGGAAAAGCCTCCTCGTTCACTTCATCTCTGTTTCTTATAATTTTCGGACAAAAAAATTCATCTTTTATAAGTTCATAGGTGAGTTTTTTATGCCTGCATATATCTGCTGTTTTCTCGTCAGATACAAGTATCTTTGATGCAAGCTTATCTCTGACTTTTGCCAGATATAATGCAATATCATCATGTGTTGGTATTACTACATCTATCTTTTTATCTAAAAGTATCTCATTAAAATAGTTTATAAAACCAGAGTTGGTTATATAAAAATCGCCTTCTATATAGTGCTCTGCATCATAACAGTACTCTGCATAATCTTTTTTTCCGGATGCCCCATATAATTCAACATTTACGTTATATCTTAATGAATCAAAAATTTCCAAAGCATTCTCTGCTCCGGCAGGAAAAATCAAAACCTTTTTTTTGTCCATAACTTACCCCTCACAAATAACACGTTCTATAATGTCACACATATTAGCCATGTCTTCCAGGCTGTATCGTTGATCAATTGGTATAGGCATTATATCTGATGCCATTCTACTCTCCAGAGACTCTTTACATTCGTCCGTTACATTAGGCCACAAAGTTGGTATATAAACTTTTTTAGAAACCAGTACTTTTTTATAATTCAGTCCATTATCTATCATGAGAGGATATGCAAAAGGTCCTTTTATATCTTTTAATTTCAGCTTATTATATTTTGAAAATCTTTTTACCGCATAGTTCCAATTTTCTGTACGTCTGCCTTTAACTTCTTCATAATCTATTCCCCTGAGAAAATTCTCAGTGATTAAAGACATGCGCATAATCGGTTTATTTTCAAAATATTCATTACTATACTTATAACCTTCATAATACTCAGATGCATTCTCCTCAAATCTTCCAATCAGAAATCTCATTCTGTCCCCTACTATATCACGTGTATATTGACTACTATTTTCTAGATTTGTAAAAAGAATAGCCCCGTCCGGTACTCCAAAATATTTTCTGCATATATAGAAAGTATTTACACCTTCTACCGGATTTGCAAAATAATCCTGAGTATTATCAACAATTATATTTTTTATTTTTTTGCTGTATTCTCTTATTGTTTCATTGCTAAGCTGCCCATATAAATTAACCAGATAAAAACATTCATCATCGTTTATGTCATTTTCAAACATTGGTTGCAAATCCAAGTTAATATTGTAAAAAACTATATCAATTTCATATCTTTTAAATACATTTATAACTGAATCACAAATGAAAAATGGCAAGTATACTCTTTTTAATTTCATTGATTCCAGCAAATATGCAATACAACTTCTTCCACTATTTAGAAAAGTTCCATCAGAATGAAGTATATTGCCATTAAAATATTCAAGTTCTATATATCCACCATATTCTTTCATTTGCTTTTACCTCATTTCCTATGCCTGTATTTATCACATAATCCAACGAGCCTGTAATACCATGTATTAATTTCCATATTGCCAAGTGAATAATAATTGTAAAAACCTTTGTCCTCAAGCTGTTTCGCTATTTCATTCTGATAAAGTGTACTGGTTATAATAATTACAAATTTTTCTTTATCCCAATCATCAATTACTGATGGTGGCAAAACAATTGAAAAATCATAATTTTCTTTTTGACATTCAATAATATCATTATAGAAAAATAGCGATTTATCCTTTTTATTTTTATTATTATCAAGTACTATGCAATTATCAATTTTTTTCATATATTTATGTATAAACTCTGTATATGAAACGCCTTCTCCAAAAGCAACCACTGTTTTTCCTTTGGCATTTTTAAAGAAATCTTTCCATTTACTCTCTTTAAGCTTTCTGTTATCTCCGGATTCAAGCGCTCCAGCTCTCCATGCATACATAACTGTAGGCAAAAATATCTTGTCAAAATACAATTTTTTATAAGCATAAAACCAATAACATAATTCAGGTCTGGCTATTTTTAGTATTCCATTTAGTATTGCTCTTGATTCATCACTTTTGTAATAGTTATCTTTTATAAAAGCTTCATAAAAAATCTCATATTTCTTATCTGTGAGATTAAGCTTTTTATGCAAAACCTTTTTTGCATATTGTTCAAGATTATATCTGTATTCAAAATTTATCAGAGCTCTGTTTTGGGTATTTGCCCAGCTGGCCCAATTTGTTCCACCTTTTGTTGTTACCCACCTATAATTTGTCATTTTGATTCCCATCATGTAATACCAATCACCTTGAGAAGCAAGAATTAACATAAGTGTCATATCTCCAACCATTGGACTGGCATTTTCAATAATGGAATAATCATATTTGGGTTTCAAGAAGACATTTCTATAAAGATATGTTGATCCCTGTCCCGGTAACTCAAACTTTTGATAATCATCATATGTGTATACGTTTTTATAGTAGCTCCAATGTCTTCCTTCTACATACTTACCATTTTCATAAGTTGTATTTCCGTTCTCATCAATCATAGTTACTTCATGAGAGCATCCTATATATTCAGGATGACTTTCAAGAAAATCAACCTGCATCTGAAGTTTATTCTTATCTGTCCAGAAATCATCACCTTCCAGTCCAGCTATATATTTTCCTTTGGCTCTTTTTAAAAGGTCATACATATTATGAGTAGCCCCTATATTTACAGGTCTTAAAATTGGAGTAAATCTTCCCGGATATTTTTTATCATATTCTTTTATAATCTCCTGTGTATTATCCGGTGAACAATCATCGCCTATCAAAACTTCAACAGAAAATTTTGTTTCCTGCATTAAAATTCCATCAAGGCATTCTCTGATATATTTTGAATGATTATATGTAAGTAATGTGATTGTTACCATTGGAAATTCTTCCATGTAATTGTCCCATTTCAGACGGAAACTCTATGATCCGGCTGACCTTTCATCTTCCAATAAAGCTTCTGTATAATCGCATTTATAGCTATTAATAGATCTGATATTGGCCTTTTTCTATATAAAATAATTTTCATCATTGTTTTAAACCTGTATCTATTAGGCTTCTGCATAAAAATAATTGCTATGGCTGCTATCTTACTGTGTTTTAATTTTTCCATATTGGTATTAAAACCTTCAGATTTAAAGAAGTTTTCAATCCTGAATATCATCTTATATTCATCATATCTTCTCATTGCTTCATTTTTCTCAGACATCCAGTTATTAGCAGTTTTAACAGTCACAAATCTGTAGTTCATTGAAACCCTGTCAGTACAATAAATATTTCCTTTTGAAACAAGAAGCATGAGTATTGTCTTATCACCAACTACTCCATGATACTTTTTAAGAAGATATCCTTTATTGGTTTTATCCATGTATATATTTCTGTATACAAGAGCCGATATATGTCCCGGCATCTTCCATTCTTCAAGATCTTCTATCCCATATATACTCTTATTATATATCCAGAAATCTGTACCCTTTCCTGTATTTTTATCCTGTATGGGATTTCCATCCTTATCAACTACAATGCACTTATCCTGAACACCTATATACTCATCATGCTCTTCAAGAAAATCTACCTGTCTTTGCAAAAAACATTCATCAACCCAGTAATCATCTCCTTCAAGTGATGCTATATATTTACCTTTTGCTCTTTTTAATATTTCATATGCATTAGTTGTTGCACCGACATTTTCATTTCTGCAAAGTAATCTAATAACAGCATTATTGTTAGTATTATGTTTACATATGTTTTTCAAAATAACGGCTGTATTATCACTCGATGCATCATCTGATATAAGTACCTCGTATTTAAAACCCGTTTTTTGCTTTAAGATACTTTCAAGAGCTTTTTGTACATAGTTTTCCTGATTATATGAAATTAGTGCAACGCTTATAATGAATTCATTTTCCATCTGCAAATATTATCTGTTCTCCGCATCAGCATACAAAATCATAAAGCGCACTGACTGTTATTATCTTACCTTTATAGCCTATTGCGCCAAGATCTCTTCTTATATATTTTTCATCCTGATAATTTGAAATAAGTATTGTATCAATTTCATCCTGAATAAAATCATCCAGGCATTTAACATCCACATTACCTACTTTTTCATGCATCTTATCCCTTGCAAGAATATATTTCACATGATAATTATCTTTTTGAAGCATCATATTAACTATTGATGTAAAGGTATTATCTCCATAAATGATTACTTCATTTATTCCCTTTTCTTTAAGCTTAGATGAAAGTGTATTTCCTTCACTATCTTCCTTTAATATCTTCTCTGTAAGCTTTAAATAATCTTCATTTCTATATGCAGGATGCTTAGTTCTTGGATGAACATTAAAAGCCGTCCAGTTATATATACGTTTATCTTTCAAAATAGGATTTTTCATAACTTCCAGCATATCTTTATGATATGGATGAAGTGGGTTCATTACATCCTTAAACCAATAATCTTCAGCAGACATCTTATTCCATTTATATATAGTTCTAAGAACTACATTATCCGCTCCAAATTCATTAAGTGACCTTTCTACAAATTCAGGAAGCTCTCTGTAATTTTTTTCCTGAATTACTATTGTTATATAGTAATTATATAATTTTCCTTCCTGCCTTAGTTTCTTTAAGAACAACAAATTATGCTGTACCCTTTCAAGATCATCTAACCCTCCCGAAAGATACTTAAATGTGGCTCTATCATAACTATTTGGTGTAACTCCTATCGTTATCTTGCATTTATGAAGATTAGAGAGCCTTTCCCAATGTTCTTCATCGCAAAAAACTCCATTCGTCTCAAATATCAGATTTGCTGATTCATTTTTCATATCAAGGCTTGACAGAAGATCCATCATATAAGGACTTGCAAACATGTCACCAAGACCACATGCATCGATATATGTGGCATTTTCAAGATATGGCTTTATTTTCTCATTAACCATCTTCATATTCTTTACATACTCATCATCTGGTTTGAAAATCTCATATCTGCATGATGGGCATTTATGATTGCAAACAAGGTCATGCGCCAAATTAAACTGATCCGGATACTCAAGTGGAACTGCTCTCTTTTTAAACTCTTCCTCCGATAAATCCGGAAGCGAATCATTCTCAAGATATGGGCAGGACATTTTTTCACAATATCTAAACGATTGATCTTCTATAGTTTTTCTAAGTGCCTCAGCCTTTTTACCATGCCATATGTCATACATGTCCTCTTTTAAGACATTTCCAATTTCTCTTGAAACACCATAGCTCATCCACGGGCACATAACTACTGTTCCCGGTTCACTATAGCCTTCCATATAAACGAATCTGTATGGTCTGTCACAAAATTTCATATCCCACCTCATATCTATTTATTTGCCACATATTATATCTGCTATTCTGTTAGCATCCTCTTCGGATAATTTCTCATAAATTGGTATTGTAAGTATCCTGTCAGATACATATCTTGCCACCTCAAGACTGACATCTTTATATTTATTTCTAAAGCATGCCTGGTCAGCTGTAAGAGGATAAAAATACTTTCTGGAGAAAATTTTATTTTCTTTGAGTTTGTCATATAACTCATTTCTGCTAATCGGATAATCATCTTCAACTACTATAGGAAAATATGCAAAATTTTTATCTGCATCTTCTCTTCTATCAAATAATCTAATTCCCTTTGTATTTTCAAATCTTGATCTGTATATTTCATCAACCTGCTGTCTTCCTGAGATAGCTTCATCCATGTGTCTCATGTTGCATATACCCATTGCCGCTGCAAACTCATTCATCTTGGCATTGCATCCGACACCTACAATAAGTTCCTCACCTCTGATTCCAAAATTTTTAAGATTGTAAAGCTTTTCATAAAGTCTTCTTTCCTTTATGGCTACCGCTCCACCTTCTATTGTGTTAAAAACCTTTGTTGCATGAAAACTAAATATAGATGCATCACCAAAATTGCCAACTCCTATACCATTGCATTTAATACCAAAGGCATGAGCAGCGTCATATATTACTTTAAGATCATATTTATCAGCTATCTGTTGTATCTTTTCAACATTACATATATTTCCATATACATGAATTGGCAATATAGCAACAGTCTTATCTGAAATAAGATTTTCTATCTTGTCTTCATCTATTGTTCCATCTGAAGCTTTAATATCACAAAAAACCGGCTTTAGTCGATTCCTAACAATTGCATGAGTAGTAGATATAAAGGTAAATGGTGAGGTTATAACTTCTGACCCTTCAGGAAAATCAAACATTTGAAGAGCCAATTCCAAAGAAGTATGTCCATTTACCATAAGCGAAAGTTCCGGTACGTCAAGATATTTCTTTAAAGATTCTTCCAATTCCTTATGAAGATTTCCCATATTAGTAAGCCAATGTGATTCCCATAAGGGCTTGATCATTTCAATATATTCTTCATAAGGTGGCATTGAACTCTGTGTTATAAGAATTGTTTTATTTACATTTTCTTCCATAGCTATACTCCTGCTTCTCTTACTGACTTAATCTTCAGTTAATATGTTGCAATTATGAATCATAATAGGCTTTCCGGTTTCCTTATACAGTGTAACCACACTGCTCCAGTCCCCATAATATGCATCGCTTATTGCAATAGCCCTGTCAAGATCGGCAGAGTCATCATAAATTCCAAAATCTTCTTCGATGTATGAGTCTACTATTTTTTTGTATTCTTCCCATAAATCCATCCTCATAGATGTAAGTGTTGCCATCATAAGCGGATGGGGTCTCCAAAGAAGTGTTACCTCTTCCTTATATTCATCAAATACTTTTAACGTATCCTTAATCTTAAGTATCATATCCATATTGTTGTTAAGAAGTGGTTGTACTCCTATGTTGTAAAATACTACTTTTCTTTTTGATCCATCTTTTTTATAAATCTTATCCATCCAATCCTTTGGAATATCAAAATCAGCTTCTTTGAGATTTTTTACTCTTTCAAGCTTTGGTGAACCTGTTCCTTCTATCTTTCTTTCCCAAATACTTTTTGTATCGGTTCCAAAATATTCTGTAAGAACATTTACATAAGCTATTTTCATATTTTCAGATTGTACTATTACCCTATCTGCATTCCTTACAGCAGGATTAATGAAATAATGTTTATTTCTCTCCAGGTACTCCTTATCATTTGGATCTTTTGGTTCAGGCAATACAAAATATGGAATATATATAAGTTCATCCGTAAATTTTTTCATGTTTTCTGAATAGAAAAAAGGGTGAACACTTGTGACATAATTCATATCATCATATGGATTATGAATATAAATTTTTTCCGGATGGTTTATTTCAAAATCATAATCTTCAAAAGAAACAACCGGAACATTCTTTGGATACTGGTCTATCTCATAATGCATTTCTTTGATACTGCCATCAGAGTTTTTATCAAAATAGGGAATAGGCATTACAACCACATTACTATTTTCATCTTTACATAATTTTTCCCATAACGTCTCAAAACTATCCCACATTGACGCTTTATATGGCAAAAACAAAATCTGTGTTTCGGATTTAATATCATATTTTATTCGATTTATAGTGTGATTTATATTTTTAGATAATTTTTTTTCGATTCCGTTTATATTTATAGAACTATTAGAATTAAGATCATTGTTTAATTGAAATAGCTTTTCGCAATATACTGTAAGACCTCGTATAGCCTCTACGCCTTCTTCAGCGCTTTCTTCAAGTATCTTTGCAACACTAATAGCTGCCTGCTGACACTTTCCTATCAACACAGCAGCTCCGCTATTATCGCCTTTTTGAATATCGGATAAGATATCTCCATTCGCCTTATCCAAGGTTTCTAAGAGTTTTATACATTTATTTTTTTTATATACCCTCATAAGTTCCGTCTCCGAGTAATAAATTTTTTGTTAAATAATATATCGGATACTTCATTAAAAACTTAATGCTATTATACTATATTTTGTTTAATTTTTCTTTATTTTTCTTGATATTCCTCCAATATAAACAATTTGTCAGACATTATTTTAAAAAATTTTTATCTGCATAAACGACTTTTAATTTGTCTCTATTATCATAAAAATAAAAAGACAGCATTCTCTCTGCCATAAATCCCGGATACCTGTTCTGATATTTATCATCGACAGTTCCAATCCTCTTATTCACCTCAAGAATAATAGGAAACAGCCATGAACAAAATTCATCATAAACTGATTTTCTTGCTATTATCATATTGCATGGTGAAAAACATCCCGTTTTCGAAAGAAACTCTTTTGCTCTTTCATATTGTTTTTCATCTTTTTCTTTAATAATGGAAAGCATCGTATTCCATGGTTTTTCCAGATGCCTGGATACATAATTAGCTTCAATGCTGGGCGCAACAAAAAGTGGAACAGGAAGTATTACGTCTACATTATTATCTTCAAATAACCGAATCCAGTTATCTGGAAGAAGGAAATGCCTTCTATAATGACATGCCCCAACTATA
>JAILEJ010000088.1 GCA_024688095.1 Butyrivibrio sp. | reverse complement strand
AATAAACAAAGAGACTGTGGTTGGAGCCTCGTTTAAACCGTCTATGCGGTAGGAGGGATTAACCAATCCACAGCATCTTAAACAGCATAGTCGAACCTGTTGAAAAGGTAAAGAAAGACTATGACTAATACTAATAGTAGGTGGGATAAATGACAGAAATAATTCTCGCAGCAATAGAAGTGGTTATCAGCTTTATTTTTATTGTTGTTTCTATACATACGTTCCTGGATACTATTGATAGTGGAAACAGGAATAAAGCTCTCAGAAAACTTTATATCTGTGTCACCATGATAATGCTTCTGGATGTAGCGTCATGGGCCGGAGAAGGTAAAACGGATTTGCTTTCTGTTATAAGTATGAAGGTCGGATGCTTTGCGTTATTTGCACTTTCATATTTACATATCGTTTTCTTTCTGGATTATTTTCTTACCTATGTCACCTTGACTCGCAGACAACATATAATGTCAATACTTGTAAGATGCATATGTGCAGCTCTTTTTGTGGCAGCAATTTTTTCTGAGAAATTCAGGATTTTTTATTATATAGATGAAAATAATGTACATCATAGAGGGCCATATTTCATTTGCTCATATGTTTTTTCTATTTTGGCATTACTTATTATTATTTATTTTGTGGTTTATCATAGAAGGAATTATGGAAAAGAAACATTTATGGCATTTTTGTCATTTTTTATATTTCCACTTATCTTTATGATAATTCAATGGTATGCAAGACTTGGACTTCAGTTTACCAATGTTGGATTTGCAATGTCACTTATACTGCTGTTTATATTACATGAAAGAGAAAAGACAGCAATTATTATTAATCAGCAAAAAAAGATCATCGAACAGCAAAAAGGTCTTATTGAAAAAGAGAATGAATTATCTGACATGAAAATTACACTTTTTGAATCTCAGATAAAACCACACTTTGTATTTAACGTTCTTAATACAATATATATGCTCTGCGATATGGATGTTGAAAAGGCCAAGACTGCTATTAGTGAATTTTCTGAGTATTTTAGAAGTAATGCGGAGCTTGTTGAGACCAGGGGGACTATTCCTTTTTTGAGGGAACTTGAACATGTACAGGGATATTTGAGCCTCGAAAAAATAAGATTCGGAGATAAGATTGAAGTTTTATATGATCTAAAGGAAAACGGATTTGAGATACCGCCATATACTCTGCAATCGATAGTAGAAAATGCTGTAAAGCACGGAGTAGGAAAGAAAAAAGAAGGTGGAAGAGTAATCATAAGAACCGGAAAAAATGAGGATGAGTATTATATCATTGTTGAGGATGATGGTGCCGGCTTTGATGTAAAAGAAACAACAAGGAAAGCTGACAGTTCAGGAATGAATATCGGAATTAGAAATATTTCGGAGAGACTTAGATATCTGTGTAAAGGAAATCTGGAAATTGAATCAGAAGTTGGTGTTGGTACTAAAGTAACTATATCTATACCTGTTGAGGAGGAAACAAATGGAAATGAATAGTAATCCTAATGATGAAAATCAAAACAATGAAAAAACAGAGGTGTCTGATGGCTGCGAAAAAGAAATAATGCAAAGCCTGAAAAAAGCGGCAGACAAGCAGACTTTTTATGCGAGAATTACAATGCTGTTTGTAGGAGGTATTTTTATTGTTGTATTAGCTGCGGTATTAATGCTGGTTCCAGAAGTTATGAATACAATAGGAAAATACAATGATGTGGCAGACACCTCTGTTTTTTCATTGTTTTGATTTTCATCATTAAGATTACTATTCATTTCCATTTGTTCCCTCCTCAAAAGGTATAGATATAGTTACTTTTGTACCAACACCAACTTCTGATTCAATTTCCAGATTTCCCTTACACAGATACCTGAGTCTCTCTGAAATATTTCTTATGCCAATATTCATCCCCATACTGTCAGCTTTCCTGGTTGTTTCTTTAACATCAAAGCCAACACCATTATCCTCGACAATGATGAAATACTCATCATCATTTTTTCCGGTTCTTATGATCAATCTTCCGCCTTCTTTTTTCTTTCCTACTCCATGCTTTACAGCATTTTCTACTATAGACTGCAAAGTATATGGCGGTATCTCAAATCCATTTTCCTTTAGATCATATAAAACCTCAATCTTATCTCCGAATCTTATTTTTTCAAGACTTAAATATCCTTGTACATGCTCAAGTTCTCTCAAAAAAGGAATCGTCCCCCTGGTCTCAATAAGCTCCGCATTACTTCTAAAATACTCAGAAAATTCGCTTATGGCTGTCTTTGCCTTTTCAACATCCATATCACAAAGCATATATATAGTATTAAGAACATTAAATACAAAGTGTGGTTTTATCTGAGATTCAAAAAGTGTAATTTTCATGTCAGATAATTCATTCTCTTTTTCAATAAGACCTTTTTGCTGTTCAATGATCTTTTTTTGCTGATTAATAATAATTGTCGTCTTTTCTCTTTCGTGTACTATAAAGAGCAATATAAGCGACATTGCAAACCCAACATTTGTAAACTGAAGTCCAAGTTTTGCATACCATTGGATTATCATAAAGATAA
>JAILEJ010000025.1 GCA_024688095.1 Butyrivibrio sp. | reverse complement strand
CAGTCTTCTTGATATAAAGCTGATGACAGCCTGTAAGGGTAATATCTGTGCAAACTCCACCTTCTCATTCTGGGGAGCAAGGCTAAATGGCAGAACAGATAAGGAAGTTATACGAACTCTTACAATGAGGAACAATCAGGTCTGCATACCTGAAGTTATGTATGATCTGTGGCCAGGATGGATCCTTATTGACAACAAGGGAGAGATTTTTTTCAAAAATATAGAAAAATATTAATATATGTAGTATTATATATTGATTGCAAATCTTAATTTTGTGTTAACAAATTACAAAATTTCCTTTTATGGAATGATTTACAAAAGATGACTCCGGAATAGGATTGTTTATATATAATGGATTTAATAAAAATTATTATTGCGACAACAAAAAAATATAAGCTGCCAGATGATCCGGTTTATTTGCCACTTCAGGTTGGCGCGACCAAAAAAGGCGAAATCATTCAGACAGGTATTGGCTATCAGAAGGACAATACAGGAGAAAATATTTCTTCCAAGAATCCTTCATACTGCGAACTTACTGGTCTGTACTGGGCATGGAAGAATCTGGACGCTGAATATATTGGACTCGTACATTATCGCAGATATTTTGCAAGTCCCGACAGCAACAAGCAGATGGATCCCTATGACAGAATAGTTGGTGGCGGTGAGCTTATGAGACTGGTGCAGAAGTATCCGATAATTGTTCCAGAGCCAAGAAAGTATTACATTGAAACTTTGGAATCTCATTACGCTCATACTCATTACGAGGATCAGCTGGTTATAGCCAGAAAAGCTGTAAAGAAGTTTTACCCGGAATATCTTGAGTCTTTTGATAAAGTATTAAAGCAGACTTCAGGGTATATGTTTAACATGATGATACTTAGAAGAGATTTTCTAAATGACTATTGCACATGGCTTTTTAGAATTCTCAAAGAGATTGAAAAAAATATTGATGCTAAGGATCTTGGAGCATATCAGGGAAGATACATCGGAAGAATTGCAGAAATCATTTTTAATGTCTGGCTTGATTATCAGCTTACAAGTGGCAAGGTATCAAAGGATGATATTTGTGAGCTGCCTTGCATTCATCTTGAGAAAATAAATTGGTTTAAAAAAGGAAAGGCTTTTCTTGAAGCTAAATTTTTCCATAAAAAATATGAGCACAGCTTTTAATGTGAACACTTGCGGGCTACAATGTGGTCCGCATTTATTTTGAGAGGAAGATAATTGTGGCGATAGGAAGTAAAGATAAAAGACATTTTTTTAAAACGGGGATGAAGGGATGCCCTGGGACGTATGAGATAAGTGATGCTGAGCTATACGAACTTCAGCAGACACTTATCAGCATGCTAAAGGATTTTATAAAGGTATTTGAAGAAAACAATATTGCCTATACACTCAGCGGAGGTTCAGTGCTTGGTACTATCAGGCACAAAGGCTTTATACCCTGGGATGATGATATCGATCTTAATATGTCAAGAAAAGAGTTTAATAAATTAAAGAAGATTTTTGACAGAGAGCTTGGTGACAAATACGTGTTGTGTGCTCCGGAGCTTGGAAGAAATCATGGTATGACTCATGCTCAGATCAAGAAAAAGGGCACAGTTTATAAGGCTTTTAATGAGGTAAATAAGCCTGATGTTGGAATTTTCATGGATATTTTTGTTCTGGAAAATACATACAACAATATTATCCTTAGAACCATTCATGGATATTTGTGCCTGCTATGGGGATATATACTGACCTGCAGGAAGACTTATGATGATTTTCAATATTTGCAGCAACATCTTTTGCCAGGCTCTGATCTGGAAAAAGCTTATTCCAAAAAGGCTAAAATGGGCAGGCTCTTTTCCTTTATGAGTGTCGACAAAGTTGCAAAAAAGGCTTATAAATGTTATTCTTTTTGCGCAGATAATCGCTCAAAATATGTCAGCATTCCAAGTGGAAGAAAACATTATTTTGGAGAAATGTATTTGCGTAGTGATATGTGCAAGTCCATAGAAGGGGAGTTTGAAGGGATGAAAGTTAATATTCCTGATGGTTACTCCAAATATATGCTTGCCTTATATGGAAAAAATTATATGGAAATTCCGCCGGAGGAAGACAGAGAAATTCATTCGGCAATAGAACTGAAATTTTGAAATAAGTAGAGATGTTTTTACATCGGAAAAGGGGTACATATGTCAAATATAGCCATTATAATTGCGGGCGGAGCAGGCCATCGTATGCAGCAGGATATTCCTAAACAGTTTATTAATGTTTATGATAAACCTGTTCTTATATATACTTTGGAAGGCTTTCAGAAGCACCCTCAGATTGATGCTATTGAGGTTGTCTGTATTGACGGATGGCATGATATGGTATGGGCATATGCCAAACAGTTTAATATAACAAAGCTTAAGTGGATTGTTTCTGGTGGTAATTCAGGCCAGGAATCAATCAGAAATGGTGTTTTTAATCTTGAAGGAAAGGTTTCAGATGATGACACTATTATTGTGCACGATGGTATCAGACCTCTTGTAGATGAACAGGTTCTTTCTGATGTTATCATTGTGTGTCATAAGTATGGAAATGCAGTTACTTCACTTCCTTACAATGAGCAGATATTTGTTGTTAATGAAGGTGATGATACAACTACTACAAAGTATATTCCAAGAGAAACACTTCGAAGAGTATCAACACCTCAGGCATATAAGTTTGGTAAGCTTGACTGGGCTTATCATGAAGCATTTGAAAAAGAAATCGGAATCTATGGTTCAGCCTATACAAACACTATGATGGTTGATCTTGGAGAGACACTTCATTTTGCGGCAGGTTCTGACAAGAATATCAAGCTTACAACAAAGGATGACCTTGAGATGTTCAAGGCATATCTTAAGTCAGATAAAGACAACTGGCTTAAATAATTTTAGGACGAAATGACAGAAGGATGATATTTTATATTGTCAAATATATAGTTTTTATAATGATGAGTCGGGGGGAATATGAGACTTACTGATAACAAATTATATTTAGAAGATTTAGAAAAAGTTAAAGAGCTAAATCTCCCATGGGAGAAGCTTACAGGAAAGACAGTAATGCTTTCAGGAGCAACAGGACTTGTAGGAAGCTTTCTGGTCGATCTTATCATGTATATGAATAAGCACTTAAATCTTGGAACAAGAGTTATAGCGCTTGGAAGAAGTAAG
>JAILEJ010000014.1 GCA_024688095.1 Butyrivibrio sp. | reverse complement strand
TTCCTTAAATCTAATCCTGAAGGAAGTGTACTTATTACTTCAATCACAACTGTAAATGACGCAATGCATGGAAAAGCCGGTACATTCATAACAGCATAAAAAATCTTATATAAACTAAATCAAAAGCCCTTCAAGAGATTTATTCTCCTGAAGGGCCTTATTATTATAATTCTTTAAAAATCTATTATTTATATTTCTTTAAAATCCTATTTTTATATTTCTTTAAAATCCTATTTTTATATTTCTTTAGATTCTTAATTTTATACTTCTTTAAGTTCTTCTGTTTCAGCTTCAGATTTTTCTTCTACTGCATCTTCCTTTTTAGCCTCAATAAGCTTAGGCGGCTGATCACCTCTTATTTCAATCTTTGGTCCGCCATTACCTTCAATGTATTCTCTTGTAATAGTAACCTTTCCAATATTATCATCCTTTGGAATCTCATACATTATATCAAGCATGAATTCTTCAATGATTGCTCTTAGAGCTCTGGCACCAGTATCTTTTTCAAGAGCCTTTTCTGCAATTGCTTCAAGTGCTGCATCATCAAATTCAAGATCAACCTCATCAAGTGCAAGAAGCTTCTGATACTGTTTCAATATAGCATTCTTTGGCTCCTTTAGAATCTGAACAAGCATTTCCTTGGTAAGTGCCTTAAGTGCACAGATTACAGGAAGTCTTCCAAGAAACTCTGGTATCATACCAAACTTCTTAAGGTCATCAACTGTTACCTTGCTAAGAAGGTCCGGATCCTTATCATATTTATCCTTAAGGTCAGCATCAAAACCGATTGATGTCTGTTTATTTAGTCTCTGCTTGATGATCTCTTCAAGATCCGGGAAAGCACCGCCGCAGATAAACAGGATATTTCTTGTATTAATAGTAGTAAGTGGAACCATAGCATTTTTGCTGTTTGCGCCGACAGGAACTTCAACATTTGAACCTTCGAGTAATTTAAGCATTCCCTGCTGAACTGATTCACCACTTACATCTCTTGATGTTGTATTTTTCTTCTTGGCAATCTTATCAATTTCGTCTATGAAAATAATTCCATGCTCAGTCTTTTCTATATCATTGTCTGCTTCTGCAAGTAGCTTACTTACTACACTTTCAATATCATCACCGATATATCCGGCCTCTGTAAGTGATGTTGCATCACAGATGGCAAGCGGAACATCAAGAAGTCTTGCAAGTGTTTTTACAAGATATGTCTTACCACTTCCTGTTGGTCCAAGAAGAAGTATATTGGACTTCTCAATTTCTATCTCATCCATTGTATCAGTTGCAACTCTCTTGTAATGATTATAAACAGCAACTGACATAACTTTCTTGGCCTGATCCTGACCAATAACATAGTCATCAAGTTTTGCCTTGATCTTATGTGGAGCAGGAATATCCTTTATGTTAAAAACAGGTTTTGCCTTTGGCTTTTCTGCTTTCTTTTTGACCTTCTGAGAATTTGGAATTCCTCCCATATTCTTCATGTCGTTCATATCAAAAAACTGAAAATTTGGAAATCCTGAATTCTTATTGAGTTCATTCATAAGATTAGGATTATTTAACAGATTCTGATAATCATATTTGCTGACCTGATCCATTGTTCTATGCATACAGTCATCACAGATGCAAATATTATTTGGAAGATGGAACATTTTTCCAGCTTTGCTTTCAGGTCTTCTGCAGACAAAGCACACATCTTCAAACTGTGATTCCTTTGAATTATCATCTGTATTATTTGTATCTTTATTTTCTGTTTCTTTTACATCATCCTTTTTATCATCAGATCCTTCGGAGATGTCCACTATTTCTGTTCCCTCATCATCAACTTCTCTAAAATCGAAATCGTCTTTTTTAGCCATCTGTTCTCTCCTTAGTAATAATCTAGCTGTTCCATAACAATTATAATAGCCTTAATCACCTATAACAAGTTAAGAAAGTATAAACAAATATAAGAAAACGGCATTGGAATAAGTTTTCCAATGTCGTCTCCTTATTTTCCACCCAGAGGTAATCTGTTTTGTAACTTTTTTCACCCGGGATAATTTATTTAATTCTTTAAATTCAGTCTAATTCAGATTAGTAACCAAATGGGAATGAATACTGGAAGCTGTATCCATTACTTCCGTTCTGTCCGCCATTCTGTGTTCCGTCCTGACCCTGCTGAGTCTGTCCGTCATATGAATCCTGTGTATCTGTGCTTGTCTCAACCGTTGTAGCTGAACCAAGGGTAACTTCGATATCCTGCTCTTCATATCCGTTGCTGCCTGCTCTCATAACTGTAACTGTTACAGTTGTTCCTGCTGCATAATATTCAAGCTTGCCCTGAAGATCATCCATAGATGATATTTCTTCACCATTGAAAGCTGTGATAATATCATTTTCTTTGATACCTGCAGCTTCAGCTCCACCGCCTGATGTAACCTGTGCTACATATACGCCCTGTGGAAGTCCATAAGCTTCTGAAACATCAGATGTAACGCTGTATCCTTTGATTCCGATATATCCTTTTTCATCTTCAGAAACCTTAATCTTAGTTTCTTCATTCATAAGCTCTTCGATGATAGGCTGAGCAACTGAAATAGGAATTGCATAACCCATACCTTCAATTGTTGATCCACCAATCTTATTTGAGTTAATACCAATAACTTCACCATTGATATTTATAAGAGCTCCACCGGAGTTACCAGGATTTATAGCAGCATCTGTCTGGATGAATGTACCTGAACCACCATCATCAAGTTCGATAACTCTGTTGATAGCACTGATTACACCTGTTGTAACTGACTGTCCATAACCAAGAGCATTACCAATTGCAATTGCAGGCTCACCAACTGTAAGTGAATCTGAATCACCAAGTGTTGCAACCTTGATAGCGCTTAATGTATCTGATGAAAGGCTGTCAAGCTGAACTGCTATAACTGCAAGGTCCATATCTGAATCTGTTCCCTTTACAGCTGCTTCTGCAGTTGAATCATCTGAGAACTGAACTTCAAGTGAATCTGCACCTTCAATAACATG
>JAILEJ010000485.1 GCA_024688095.1 Butyrivibrio sp. | reverse complement strand
AGGAGCAGCAGTATCAGCATACTGGAATACAGAGTTATGCACACTTACTGACATTGCTATTACATCAGAAGAAAGTACTGGAACAAATTCAGAAGAAGCAGCATCAAATGAAGCAGACATCACAAATGCAGTAGTAGTTGAAGATAATGGTATTGTTAAGTACACAGTAGATAAGGTTGTACTTGATAATACAGGAGATATCACAATTGTAGATAATCCACTTTACAATGTAGATAGTGATAAGATAACAATCAACTACACAGTTAATATGACAGAAGGAACAGCACAAAATGGCTGGGACGGATTATTTGCTTTCTATAATACAGTTGTAGAGACAGATACACTTGGAAGAGTATCAGTTCAGTCAGCCCCTTATATTTGTTATAACGACTGGAGTGGCAACTATCTGGATATTAATAAGCCTGATCTTGACGGTGCAGTTAATATGGCGCCATCAATGACAGCAGGAACAGAGCATGAAGTATCAATTGTCATAACAGCAGATGAACTTACAATGACAGTAGATGGAGAAGAACTTAGTTATCCGGTAGATGGAACAGGTACTTATGAAGGAATGCTTGATTACATCACATCATGTGATAAATTTACATGGGGTGTAGGATCAGCAACATCATCATTCTGGAATACAGAGCTTTGCACAATTACAGATGTAGTAATTACTAATGGAGATGTAACAGTAATTGAAGATGATGAAGTACCAACATCAGATAATCCAGGAACAGAGAGCTCAACAAATGAGTCTGGAGAAGATAGTGAAGAAGATTCTAATACAACAGTAGATACGTCGTCTGAAACAGATAGCAGTGCAGATACATCAACAACAGAAGATAACACAGCTGCATCAACGGAAGAGACAACAGATAATAGTTCAGCTTCAACGACTTCTGAAACAGTTACAGGTGGAGAAGCAGTTGAAAGCACTGAGACAACTGTTGCAGCTACAGGAGTAACTCTTAATAAGAAGTCTATTAAGATTGGTAAAAAAGGTACATATCAGCTTGTAGCTACAGTGCTTCCAGAAAATGCAACAAACAAGAATGTTACATTCAAGATTGCAAATTCAAAGATTGCAAAGGTAGATGCTAACGGACTTGTAACAGCAAAGAAGATTGGAACAACTACAATCACAGTAACAACAGAAGATGGAAAGTATACTGCAACCTGCAAAGTAAAGGTTACAAAGCAGGTAAAAGTTACAAGCGTTAAACTGAACAAGTCTAAGAAGACTCTTAAGGTTGGAAAGACATATCAGCTTAAGGCAACAGTAAAACCTAAGAATGCAACTGTTAAAACAGTTACATATAAGAGTAGTAACAGTAAAGTAGCTTCAGTAGATTCAAATGGTAAGGTAACCGCCAAGAAAACAGGCACTGCAACAATTACTGTTAAGACAAAAGATGGTAAATATACTGCTAAGTGCAAGATTACAGTAAAATAATAACCTATCTTATGAAAACCTCTCATTTACAGAAAAGTCCCGATGGTAAAACATCGGGACTTTTTCTATTAATATAGAATGAAATCAAACAGTCTTTATTTAATCTAATGAATATCTGTCATTCGTAGATGATTTTAGAAAATTACAAGTTAAAAAATAGCCATAATAGAAAAATGATGGTAGAATGATAAGAAATATTTACTTGGTGTGGGGAGATTATAATGAAGAAAAAGACTATAGGTTTTTTGTTATCTGTAATAGTGCCTATATGTATGGTTACAGCATGTAGTTCTGGCACTGATAATTCCAGTAAAAATAATATAGAGATTTTTTCATCAACCAAAGAGGCCAGTGAAGAAACTGATTCAGAAAATAGTGATGTAGCAAATAGTGCTTCATCTGAAATGAATCCAAACTTAAATGAGATTATGAGCGAGGAAGAAACGATTTATTCTTCTTTTGTAGGAAATACAAGCTTTGCAACAATAAGAGATGACTATAGAGAAGATGGTGCATGTATAATTCTTGGAGATAAGATTACAGGCGAGTTTACCATTAAGGATATGATTGAAGCAATAAAAGCGAATTTTGATTCTGAAGATATCAAAGAAGATTCAGTTGAGTATAGAATTATCGATTGCGGAAATGATGGAAATTATGAACTTGCTCTTGAAATAAGCTTTGAAGAAGCTGATATGTATACAGGTCTCTTTATCTTTGATGAAAGTGATGATGGAAAACTTCAGCTTATATACAGTAATGATATGTGGAGCAGAAAGTGGCTTAGTGTAAATAAATATGGATATATCATGGTGGGTGGTTCTAATGGCGCTGCATCACATTCAGGAGATGCTATCCTTATAGATGCAAATGGAAAAACAAATGATATTTATAACTATGATGAAGAGGGATTTGGATTCCATTTTTACAGAGAGGAATATGAAACAGCCTGTAAGATAGACGAAATAGTAGATACATGGATGGAAAAGGGAAGTGAAGAAGTTGATAAAATTAGTAATCTCTTTTTTACCCTTAATATAATTGATGGAAAAGACTACTATTCATATGGATATTATGATGAATCTGCAGAGGGAAGTGCAGACGAACTTATAAGTGAGTGCACTGAGGCAGGCGTAGAGTTTACCTCTGATGAGGAAATTAAAGGACTCATAAATCAAAGGATTGAGGCATTTGGAGGAGATCCTGCAACAGTTACAGATACATCAGATGTATTTATGGAAGAAGTAGTAGAATAAAGATATTTAAGAGTTTTTTGCCAATTTATAATCCCAAAGATATAAATAAATAATAAATAAACTTTAAAAAGCTAGATTATTATTGAAATAAAGGATAAAATAGAAAAGAGTTGTAATTATAAAATTTAATTTTAGTTTTAATTACAAGATTTTCTTATCAAATTTAAAGGGGATAATTTATGAAGAAAAAGAAAATATCTTTTGACAAGGATCTGTTTAAAAGAAGTGTTTTATATAATGTAAAAACACTATATCGTAAAACAATGGAAGAGGCTACAGATCAGGAGAAGTTCCAGGCTGCAGCATATGCTATTAAGGATGCGATAGTTGATAAATGGATCACAACTCAGAAAGCAGCAGAGGAGCAGGATCCAAAGATTGTATATTACATGTCTATGGAATTCCTTATGGGAAGAGCTTTTGGTAATAATATTATCAACCTTCAGGCTTATGCCCCGGTTCAGGAAGCGCTTGAAGAGCTTGGTATAGATCTTAATGTACTTGAAGATCAGGAACCTGATGCAGCTCTTGGTAATGGTGGTCTTGGAAGACTTGCTGCATGCTTTTTGGATTCACTTTCAACACTTGGATATATGGCTTATGGATGTGGTATCCGTTACAAATACGGAATGTTCAAGCAGCAGATCAGAGATGGATATCAGATTGAAGTTCCTGATAACTGGCTTGAAAATGGTAATCCATTTGAACTTAGAAGACCTGAATATGCCAAGGAAGTTAAATTCGGTGGCTATGTAAATATGTATACTGATGACCATGGCAGAACAATGTTCCGCCAGGAGGGATATCAGGTAGTTAAGGCTATTCCATATGACCTTCCAGTAGTTGGTTATGGAAACGGAGTAGTTAATACACTTAGAATCTGGGATGCAGAGCCTGTAAACTGCTTCCAGCTTGATTCATTTGATAAAGGTGATTATCAGAAGGCTGTAGAGCAGGAGAACCTTGCCAGCCAGCTTTGTGAAGTTCTTTATCCTAATGACAATCATATCGCAGGAAAAGAGCTTAGACTTAAACAGCAGTACTTCTTCATTTCATCATCTGTTCAGACAGCGCTTAAGAAATATCTTCGCCGTCATGATGATATCAGAAGATTCTATGAAAAGGCTGTTTTCCAGCTTAATGATACACATCCAACAGTAGCAGTTGCTGAGCTTATGAGACTTCTTATGGATGAATATTATCTTTCATGGGATGAAGCATGGGATGTAACTGTTCAGACATGTTGTTATACAAATCACACAATCATGTCTGAGGCTCTTGAAAAGTGGCCAATAGATCTTTTCCAGAGACTGCTTCCACGTGTATATCAGATTGTTGATGAAATTAATAGAAGATTTGTTGATCAGATTATGAGACATTATATGAACCTTCCTAGCATTGATGTTCAGGCTAAGGTTCGCAGCATGGCTATTCTTTATGATAACCAGGTTAAGATGGCTCACCTTGCAATCGTAGGTGGACATTCAGTTAATGGTGTTGCAAAGCTTCACACAGATATCTTAAAACAGCGTGAGCTTAAGGATTTCTATGAGATGATGCCTGATAAGTTCAACAATAAGACAAATGGTATCACACAGAGAAGATTCCTCCTTCACGGCAATCCACTTCTTGCTCAGTGGGTAACTGACAAGGTAGGAGAGGAATGGATCACAGACCTTTCTGTAATAGGTGGAATCAAGAAACTTGCTGATGACAAGAAGGCTCAGAAAGAGTTTATGGATATTAAGCTCAAGAATAAAGAGCGTCTTGCAAAATATATCCTTGACCATAATGGAATCAAGGTTAATCCGGAATCAATCTTTGATGTACAGGTTAAGAGACTTCATGAGTATAAGAGACAGCTTCTCAATATACTTCATGTTATTTATCTGTATGAAGAGCTTAAGGCTCATCCAAAGATGGACTTCTATCCAAAGACATTTATCTTCGGTGCAAAGGCATCAGCAGGATATGCAAATGCTAAACTCATCATCAAGCTGATCAACTCAGTAGGTGATGTTGTAAATAACGATCCTGATATCAAGGACAGAATTAAGGTAGTATTTATCGAAGACTACAAGGTATCAAATGCAGAGCTTATATTTGCTGCAGCAGATATCTCAGAGCAGATTTCAACAGCAAGTAAGGAAGCATCCGGTACAGGTAATATGAAGATGATGCTTAACGGTGCTGTTACACTTGGTACACTTGATGGTGCCAACGTTGAGATTGTTAATGAAGTTGGAGAAGAGAATGCATTTATCTTCGGTCTTACTTCTCAGGAAGTAATCGAATATGAGCGCAACAAGAATTATAATCCAATGGATATCTACAACAGCAATCCTAATATCAAGAAGATTCTTGATAAGCTTATTGATGGAACATTCTCTAAGAATAAAGAGCTGTTCAGACCACTTTACAATTCACTTCTGAATACTCAGAATTCATCAAAGGCTGACCAGTACTTCATTCTTAAGGACTTTGAGAGTTATGCTGATGCTCAGAAGAAGATTTCTGAAGCTTATGCAGATACCAAGAAGTGGGCTAAGATGGCAATGCTCAATACAGCATGCTCTGGCAAGTTCTCATCAGACAGAACTATTCAGGAATATGTCGATGAAATCTGGCATCTTGATAAGGTTGAAATCTGAAACGGTAAAGAGTCTTCAGATAAGAAGAAGATATACAATAAAATTATTGGTCTATTAGGAAAGACAGTATAATAAAAACAATAATAGTTCAGGAACGGAAAGCAACTTTCCTTCCTGGACTTTTTTGTTGAAATTAATTTTAGTCCTATATAAATGATAAAAATAGAGTGTTGTACCATTGTATACAATTATGCTATTCTATTTAAGTGGTAAAAAATACTACAATCAAGGCGTATTTTATGGTAAAATGAGCAGACGTAAGCGATTTAAAGCGATAAAGTTTTTTGCTTAATTTAGATAGGAGGTTCAGATGGTAAGTACATTAGAAACAGGGTGTTATCTTGTAAATGGAACAGAGCTTATACCGGATACAGGAGATGCACAGGCACAGCTTTCGGCAAAGGCAGGCGCAGAGGTATCAAAGGAAGACGCCAAAAAGGAAACTATAGCCTATGGTATTTTGAAGGCTCACAATACATCAGACAATATGGAGAAGCTTCAGATTAAATTTGATAAGCTTACTTCTCATGATATTACATTTGTAGGAATTATTCAGACTGCAAGAGCTTCAGGACTTGAGAAATTCCCTATTCCTTATGTTCTTACCAACTGCCACAATTCACTTTGTGCCGTTGGTGGTACTATAAATGAAGATGACCATGTATTTGGTCTGACAGCTGCTCAAAAGTATGGCGGAGTATATGTTCCACCTCATCAGGCAGTTATTCACCAGTTTGCAAGAGAAATGCTTGCAACAGGTGGTGGAATGATTCTTGGTTCAGACTCACACACAAGATATGGTGCACTTGGTACCATGGCAGTAGGTGAAGGCGGACCAGAGCTTGTTAAACAGCTTCTTTCACAGACTTATGACATCAATATGCCAGAGGTTGTAGCAATTTATCTTGAGGGAGAGCCTGTAATGGGTGTTGGTCCCCAGGACGTTGCTCTTGCAATCATCGGTAAGGTATTTGGTGATGGATTTGTAAAAAATAAAGTTATGGAATTTGTTGGACCTGGTGTTAAGAACCTTAGCGCTGATTTCCGTATCGGTGTTGATGTTATGACAACTGAAACAACATGCCTTTCATCTATCTGGCAGACAGATGAAGAAATTGAAAACTTCTATGATATTCATGGAAGAAAGGCTGATTATAAGGAACTTAAGCCAGGCAAGGTTGCTTACTATGACAGCGTAGTTAAGGTAGATCTTAGTCAGGTTCGTCCTATGATTGCAATGCCTTTCCATCCAAGTAATGCATACACAATTGAAGAAGTAAATAATAACCTTGCAGATATTCTTCATGACGTAGAAGAGAGAGCAAAGGTTTCATTTGGTGATAAAGTTCAGTATTCACTTAAAGATAAGATTAAAGATGGTAAGTTCCAGGTAGACCAGGGTATCATCGCTGGTTGCGCAGGTGGTGGATTTGAAAATATCTGTGCTGCCGCTGATATTCTTAAAGGTAACTTCATTGGAAATGACAGATTTACTCTTTCAGTATATCCTGCTTCAACACCAATATTTATGGAAATTGTTAAGAATGGCTGTGCAGCAGCTATCCTTGAAACAGGTGCAATCCTTAAGACTGCATTCTGCGGACCTTGCTTTGGTGCCGGAGATACACCTGCCAACAATGCATTTAGTATCCGTCATTCAACACGTAACTTCCCTAACAGAGAAGGTTCAAAGGTTCAGAATGGTCAGATTTCATCAGTTGCACTTATGGATGCTCGTTCAATTGCAGCAACTGCAGCAAATAAGGGTATTCTTACACCTGCAACAGACTTTGATGGAACCCTTAACAAGTATCAGTATCATTTTGATAAAGAGATTTATGCAAACAGAGTATTTGATTCACACGGAGTTGCAGATCCATCAGTAGAGCTTCAGCTTGGACCAAACATCAAGGATTGGCCAACAATGACAGCACTTCCAGAGAATCTTCTTTTGAAGGTTGTATCCGAGATACACGATCCTGTAACAACAACTGATGAACTTATCCCTTCAGGTGAGACATCCAGTTACAGATCAAATCCTCATGGACTTGCAGAGTTTACTCTTTCAAGAAAAGATCCTGCATACGTAGGTCTTGCAAAAGAGATAAGAGAAGCTGAGACAGCTATTATAGAAGGAACAGATCCATATGCTGCATTCCCTGAAGTTAAGTCAGTTATGGAGACAGTACAGGGAAGCTATGCAGATGTTACTCTTGATAACATCGGATTCGGTTCAACAATCTTTGCTGTTAAGCCAGGTGATGGATCAGCCAGAGAACAGGCTGCATCATGTCAGAAGGTACTTGGCGGATGGGCTAACATCGCCAATGAATATGCTACAAAGAGATACAGATCAAATCTTATTAACTGGGGAATGCTTCCATTTATTATCAAAGAGGGAGACCTTCCATTTAAGAATAAGGATTACATCTTCCTTCCAGGAATTAAGAAGGCAGTAGAAGCAAAAGCTTCTGTTATAAAGGCTGTAGCAGTATCTGATGGAAAGCTTAATGAGTTTGAGCTTACACTTGGAGATCTTACAGATAATGAAAGAGAGATTATCCTTGATGGATGCCTCATCAATTATAACCGTGTAGATAACTGATCAGCTTAGACATAAAAATATAAATTTAGAACCCGCATTATTGATATATTTCAATTCATATTATTTGCTGAAGTGATTAAAGCAGATGGTAGAGGATGGCGTATATCATTAAATGCGGGTTTTATTGTTTTTTGTGCCAATATAAGTAAAAAATAATGTTTAAATTTGATTATGATTTATTGTCGTGTATAATAAAAGCTGGGTCTTAAGACAGAAAATATTAAATAATCTGGGAATAATAGAGGAATAGTTAGGGACATGAGGATTTTTTTTGAGGGCGGAAAAAGTAAATATGTAGCACTTGTGATGGCCATGAGTATGTGCCTTGGAGCTTGTGGATACAAAGAAGAAAATGCCCCTGATGATAATATAGAAGAAGAAACTGTAGATAACAGCAATGTTGATCTATCCGGAATTGAATATCCTGTTGCAATGCCAAATACACTTGTTGATCAGGTTGGATACAGAACAGGCGCAGAGAAAATAGTTATTTTCAGAGGCGAGGAGCTTCCTGAAACCTTTGATGTTGTAGATGCACAGACTGATGAAGTGGTATATACAGGAGTAGTCAGAAAGTCAGTTTATAATGAAGAGCTTGATGAGTACGACAGCTACGGATATTTTAGCGATCTTCAGGAAAATGGAAGATATTATATTTATACAGATTTATTGGGAAGCTCCTATGAGTTTGAGATAAAAGAGTATATGTATGATGAAATATTTGATGCTGCGTGCAAAAAATATTTTGCAAACAGATGCGGAATAGAAGTAACACAGGAATATGCAGGAGATGATGCACATGTAAACTGTCATTCAAAACCTGCACACCTGCAGGAAGATCCATCCAAAGAAATAGAAGTTTCAGGTGGATGGCATCTTGATTCTAATGCAGACAGATATGTATATGATGGCTGTTTAATTGCAGAAAATTTGCTGCTTGGATATGAGATGTATCCAGATCAATATGGGGATGATACAGGAATTCTGGAAAGTGGAAACGATATTCC
>JAILEJ010000484.1 GCA_024688095.1 Butyrivibrio sp. | reverse complement strand
TACTCAAAATATAAAATTATTCATACTCAAAATCTTGAAATAAATCTTATGTTGTAAACGATAAAATCTACTGCAATTTCAAGAAAACTCCATACCAGTTACATATATAACCTTCCTTGACCTGCAAGTACTTTCCCAACTAATTGAAATATATTTGAAAATTCCCATCTTATAAGCAAGAAAACATGGCTTACCTATTTCAAAGGAGCATTTAATGAAAAAACTATTAAAACAAATGAAAGAACAATCGCAACAATTAAGAACAGCCATTAATCAGGCACAGTTAGACGTGGATAAATATCCAGAAGGGAAATTACGAATCTCTAAAAACAATAAATACATTCGTTTTTACCATATGACAACAAATAATAAAACAGGAAAATATATTAGAAAAAGCAACATAGATCTTGCAAAAGCACTTGCAAGCAAAGAATACAACAAGGATTTTTTAAGTGATGCGAACCGCCAGCTAAATTGGCTTGAAAACAATATTTCTATTCTTTCCAAATATTGTAAATCAGATTCATACCACACCCTATCGCCTATCCGGCAGAAATTAGTTACCCCATATATAATGCCAGATGAGCTATTCAAATCAAAATGGGTAAACACACCATACACACCAAGTACTTATAAGCCCGAACTAAAGCGCTTTGACACCAAAAAAGGTGACTTGGTCAGATCCAAGTCAGAAGCAATTATCGCTGATATATTATATGACCTAGGGATTCCATATAAATACGAAGCCCCAATAACATTAAAAAATGGACAAGTTAAATATCCTGATTTTACAATTCTTGATATTAAAACACGAAGTGAATTTTATTTTGAGCATTTTGGCATGATGGATGTTGCTCAGTACAGATGCACAAATTTAGAGAAAATAAATCTTTATGCTCATAATGGAATATTCTTGGGAAAAAATCTAATTGCAACTTTTGAAACAGATGATAATCCCTTAGACATAAATGGGATAAGAAAAATGTTAATTGAATTATTTTGTTAATTTGAAAATATGCCACATAGTTTCTTTAATCTTCTCTGAAGCCATATCCACACGGCTTCTCACACTTGTTGATTTACACTTAAATTGACCCTGGCCTATTTATTTGACAATCAACAACACTTCATGGTTCTAAAACCAACTCTGTCTAATATGCAATCAATACTCTCCCCTCTGATTTAAATTGATTGTCTAGGATTAACTTTCATTAGAACAGCAAGAACTGCCAGACACATAACAGCTGCTCAAAGATCAGGAGCCTGAGGTGATAAAGTCGCCACCCTGCCTGCAGCAGGGCTTGTCCTTGATGCCTATAAATCAGAATGCTACGCTAAAAAACCGATGGTGATAGTAATCAGCTGCTCATAAGTCTATCACCTTCGGTAATTAGTAATAAGCATTCTGATTTATAGGTGTCAAGGATGGCAGGCATAGCCATAAATTCCATCCCTCCGCTCCCCTACAAACTTGCTTTTATGACTCCACAGCCTGCTCCTCCGCATATAAAGTCATAATCCTCTGCACTCCTTCTCAATCCTTATGACTCTCAAACCACAACACTTACCATATAAGTCATAAAGTCTATTCCTACGATCCCCTTCCAACTTGCTTTTATGACTCTAGAGTCCGCTCCTCCGCATATAAAGTCATAATCCTCTACACATCTTCTCAATCTTTATGACTCTCAAGCCACAACTCCTTCCATATAAGTCATAAATTCTATTCCTACACTCCCCTTCCAGCTTGCTTTTATGACTCTACAGCCCTCTCCTCCGCATATAAAGTCATAATCCCCTTCACTCCTTCCTACTCTTTATGACTCTATAGCCACCACTCCTACCAAACAAGTCATAAATTCTACTCCTGCACTCCCCTTCCAACTTGCTTTTATGACTCCACAGCCTGCCCCTACGCATATAAAGTCATAATCCCCTACACATCTTCTTACTCTTTATGACTCTCAAGCCGCCACACCTTCCATAAAAGTCATAAAGTCTATTCCTAAGCTCCCCTACAAGCTTTCATTTATGACTCCACAGCCTGTTCCTCCGCATATAGAGTCACAATCCCCTACACTTCTTCTTACTCTTTATGACTTTTACGCCGCCACCCCTACCATATAAGTCATAAATTCAGGCTCTCTCATGCGAAATAATAGAAAAATATTAAAATCATAAATATTGAACAAATAAAACCACAAAATAATTAGAAATATATAAGAATTAAATTCAAAGAATCAGAAATATAGAAAATATTAGTTCAAAAAAATTAGGCAGAGGCTTTATGCCTCTGCCTTGAAATGAAATACTCAAAACTGATATCATCATATTCGCAAAATCTAAATTATTGTATCATCATCGCATCTAAATAATATTTCTACCATCATATCCGTCAAGTCTAAATTATTATATCATCATCACATCTAAATAATATTTCTACCATCATATCCGTCAAGTCTAAATTATTGTACTACCATCACATATGTAAAATCTTAATCAAATCTATCGTATCCCAATCATATCCTTATGATCCAATACAGTTTACTTCACAGTTTACTTTACAGTTATCTTACACTTTGCTGTATATTTTCCATCTTTGGTTTTGACAGTTATCACAGTCTTTCCCTTTTTAACAGCTGTAACTTTCCCACTCTTATCAACCTTTGCAACCTTCTTGTTGCTACTTTTCCAGGTTACTGCTTTATTGGTAGCCTTTGAAGGCTTAACTGTTGCTTTTAATTTAACTGACTTACCAACTTTTAAGGTTTTACTCTTCTTATTAAGTTTTACACCTGTTACCTTTACTGAATCAGTAACAGTAACTCTGACTGAGGCGCTAAGTCCTCCGTCATTTGTAATAGCATCAATAGTTGCTGCGCCCTTCTTCTTTCCTGTTACAACACCACTTTGCGAAACTAAAACAACTGAGCTGTTAGTAGACTTCCATGTAAGACTTTTATCTGTTGCATCTTCCGGATATATATTTACCTGTAACTGATAATTCTGCCCAACTCCGATGGTAACCGCCATATCTGTGAATTCAATTCCTGTAACAGAAACAGTTTCAGCTTCACTATCTGACTCTGTGCTAGCAATAACAGTACTGCCAATGCCACTTTCAAATGGATCACAAGCCAATAATAAAGCACTTAATCCCAACACAACAATTCTTCTAAATGCATCAGATCTTCTTAGCACAACAATTCTTCTAAATGCATCAGATCTTCTTAGCACAGCAATTCTTCTGAATGCATCAGATCTTCTTAGCACAGCAATTCTTCTAAATACATCAGATCTTCTTAGCACAGCAATTCTTCTGAATGCATCAGATCTTCTTAGCACAGCAATTCTTCTAAATGCATCAACTCTTCTTACTTCAGCAGTTCTTCTTAATACATCAACAAGTCTTAACGCAGTAATTCTTATTAATTCATCAATTTTTCTTAATAATCTTCTCATATACATCCCCCTCTAATATACATATACAAACTAAGAAAAATTTTCATACAAAATATCACATAGCTTAATAAATTTCATCAAAAACCAATGAAGTCACGAATTTGCTTATCCATAACAGCTGGGATGTCTCCGCCATTCATCCAGACATCTGTCCATTCAATAATAGCTTCCATCGTCTTATCTATGTGCCAATGCGGTTTCCAACCAAAAGTAGTTGTTATTTTAGAATGATCAAGCTTTAAGAAGTTTGCCTCATGAGGTCCGCCATCATGCACATTCTTCCAGGAAGCTTCAAGAAATCTTCCTTCTCTCACACTTGGTACTTCACCACCATCACTTTCCGCATCCTCTCCATCACCTGCATTTCTTTTTAAGTTGTCACCGGACACAACATTTACGTCAAATCCTAATTCCGCATCCGCTCCAGCAGCTTGCCTTCTACACATTCTCGCATTCCACTTATCGCAGAAGAGCGTCACAAGGTCGCCTGTATTAATGCAGTCTTCATCATCTGGTCCTACATTATAGCTTCCGGCAAAAGACTTATCTTCGTACTGAGCAGCTGCAATCATGAGATATGCATATACAGGCTCCATTACAAATTCATAAGGCCTTGTTGAATATGGATTCCTAACTACTATTTCTTCTTTATTCTGCATTGCTCTAATACAGTCTGGAATAATCCTGTCGTTGGCAAAATCGCCACCACCTATAACATTACCTGCCCTTGCTGTAGAGATTGCGCAGGTCTTTGCCTGGGCATGTACTTTTCCATCAGGGCCTTTATCTATATCTTCATCAAACTCTGCTTCGTTAAAAAAAGAATTCCTATAACAACTAGTAACAAGCTCTGAGCAAGACTTTGAATTAGAATAAGGATCATATCCGTTTAATTCTTCATTTTCACGATAACCCCAATTCCATTCTCTATTAAGATAAACCTTGTCAGTAGTAACGTTTACAAAAGACTTTACAGATTGGCAATTCCTTACACATTCGCAGATATTTACAGTTCCCATTACATTTGTTTCATATGTGTAAACTGGATTCTTATAGGAGTCTCGAACTATAGGCTGAGCCGCCATATGTATTACAATTTCAGGCTGGGCCTCGGCAAAAACCTTTTTTAAATGGTCAAGATCTCTGATATCCCCTTCTATGGAATTCATATTACTTTCAATGTCACACATTTCAAAAAGACTTGGCTGAGTTGGTGCCTTCAAAGCATATCCCGTAACCTTAGCGCCAGCTCCAATAAGAGCCCTGCACATCCAACTTCCCTTGAATCCAGTATGACCGGTAATTAAAACCTTTTTATTTTTATAAAAATCCATATGAAAATTATACATTCTTCTTCAATTCCTTATATAACTTACAGTTTTCAATCAATGATGTTACTTATACAAATTACATTTTCCATTCAATGATATTACTTATACAAATTACATTTTCCAATCAATGATGTTACTGATACCCTGTTCAAAAGAGACTTCCGGAACAAATCCTATAGCTTTAACCGTCTCAGAAATATCAGGCTGAATACCAACAATCTTATTCTTGGAATCATAAGTGCCAAACTCACAAACTGCTGTCTTCTTCACACTAGCACCAGCATCTTTCTTCACACTAGCACCAACATCTTTCTTCACACCTGCACCAGGATCATTCTTCACACTAGCCCCATCGTCATTCTTTACACCATCACCAGCATCATCCATCACATCAAAAGCATCACTCTTCACACCAGCATTATCCATCACATCAAAAGCATCACTCTTCACACCAGCATTATCCATCACATTAAAAGCATCACTCTTCACGCCAGCATCCACAACATTCTTGTCCCAAACATCACATATCTGTTCGATATATTCACGAAGCGGTCTGGTATCCGCGCTAGCAATGTGATATATACCATTTGAGACATCTTTTTCACCAAGCAGATAGAACATCTTACCAGCATCTGTTTCATATAGATAATTCCACATCTGAGTTCCTGCAGAAAAAGAAGCCTTCACGCCTTTGGAAAAAGAGTCAATGGCATACTTTATCATTGTCCATTCCTGATCCCTTATACCATACACACTAAATATCCTGGTCCAAATATGAGTAATATTATTTTGCTCACAGGTTAGCCTCGATAGCATACCCGCCGAAAGTTTGGCCATTCCGTATGCTGTAATAGGTTTTGGATTTGTATCAGGGGTAATAACTCCATCAATGCTTCCGTACTCTGCCTGCGAACCTGCAAAAACAAATTTTTTGCAATGAAATTTTGCTGCAAAATCAGCTACAAGCAAAGTATCTCTGATATTCTTTTCCTGAGCTGTTGCAAGATTTCTATCAAGCTTTGAAGTATGCCCCCATGCAAAATGATACAAAGCATCATATTCTCGGCCATCATATTCTATTTTGTCAAGATCATCAATGTCAGCATGTACTATATGAACCAGCGGAGATGCAGGAATTCTATTTTCTCGAAGACTTCCTTTTCGTACAATTGCCATAACCTCGGTATTCTTTTTGGTACATTCATCTATTAATGCGCAACCAAGCATACTGGTTGCACCTGTTACTATTATACGCATATTTTCATGCCTCTCAATGATGATTTATTTACTTCTTTAATAAAATAAGCATTCAAAAATGATATATCATCTTTGAATGCTTTAAGAGATTACTATTAATAATTATTGCTCGTTGATTTTCTTTCTCTCCAAAAAAGCATTTATATTCATTGCAGGAAAAAATTAGTTAAATATACTCCATATAGTTCTGCTATATTCACAGTCATCATCACTTCCATACATCCATTCATCAAACTCTTCACTGGCAAAACATCCATCTGGTATTTCTACAGGTCCACGGTCATCCATTTGTTTTACAATCTCATCTGAATATTTCATATCCCATCTACCTCCTTACTATACCTATCCATAACCACTAATAAATATCTATTAGATGTATATGCTTTCCATTTTCACAATCATATATCGTATCAAAATAGTAGCCAAACGCTTCCTCTATCATTTTTCCCCAATTATCTTTCCTTTAATAATTTCATTGTACACTATCAATAATCATTTTTAAATACTCTACGCATAACAAAAAACAAACTAATAGTTTAATTCCATCATCCCTGCTCTACCACATCGCAGATTATCTTTACTACATAGTCAATAAAAAGTATACCTCATCCCTGTTCAACAGCCTCGCAGATTGTCTTTGCCATATAGTCAATCATATCGTCTGTCATGCCTGGATATACTCCTACCCAGAATGTGTCTCGCATAATGCGGTCTGTGTTTTCGAGGCTTCCAACAACTCTATAGCCCTTGCCGGCAGCTCTCATCTGGTCAAAACAAGGCTGTTTGGTCAGATTACCAGCAAAAAGAAGTCTTGTCTGAACACCATGTTCTTCAATATATGGAACCACCTTTGTTCTGTCGATGCCCTCTCGAACAGTTATAAGAAATCCAAACCAGCTAGGATCTGAATTTGGAGCTGCTTGCGGAAGGATTACCTTGTCAGCGATTTTCATTAGTCCGTTCTTTAGTCTGTTGAAGTTCTCTTTTCTACGCTCTACAAAAGAAGGGAACTTAATTATCTGCGCACATCCAATAGCTGCCTGTAAATCTGTTGCCTTCAAGTTGTATCCAAAATGGGAATATACATATTTGTGATCATAGCCCGCAGGAAGTTCGCCATATTGTCCATCGTATCTGTGGCCACACATATTATCCTGGCCTGATACGCATACGCAGTCGCGTCCCCAGTCTCTAAATGATCTTATTATCTTATGAAGAAGTGGGTTATCTGTATATACAGCACCACCTTCGCCCATTGTCATGTGATGCGGAGGATAAAAGCTTGAAGTTCCTATATCACCTACTGTACCTGTAAACTTCTTTTCCCCATTAATTTCATAGGTTGTACCAAGAGCATCACAGTTGTCCTCTATAAGCCATAGATTGTGCTTGTCGCAAAAAGCCTTAACAGCCGCAAGATCAAATGGATTACCAAGTGTATGTGCAAGCATTACTGCCTTTGTCTTATCAGATACAGCCTCTTCGAGCATATTTACGTCGATATTGTACTGAGGAATTGTAACGTCAACAAATACAGGCACTACGCCATACTGAACTGCAGGAGTTACTGTTGTTGGAAAACCTGCAGCCACTGTTATCATCTCATCACCTGGTTTTACCTGTCTCTCACCAAGAAGAGGAGATGTAAGTGCCATAAATGCAACCAGATTTGCTGATGAACCAGAGTTTACAAGACTGCAATACTTTACTCCAAGATATTTGGCAAAAGAGCTCTCGAACTCCTTAGTATATCTTCCTGTTGTAAGCCAGAACTCCAGCGCTGAATCTACAAGATTGTGCATCTCAGCGTGGTCATATACACGTGATGCATAAGTGATTCTGTCTCCCGGCTCAAAAGGCTTTTTCTTATTATGAAATGTATCACAGTACTCATCTACTGCATTTAAAATATAATCTCTAGCTTCCTGCTCTGTCTTTCCTTCAAACATAACTATCTCCTTATACCATTTTACCCCATATGCAATATCAAACTCACATATGGGGCACATTATAAACATTTCTTATCTCAACCATCTCAGGCATTCTCCGGATCATTCTTATCCGTCACCATCTTAGGCTTTTCCCAATTAATCCTGCGCTCTTCAACAACTATAGGTCTGTTGATGACACGGGTATTAATATTAAGCACATACTCTCCAACAAGTCCTGTGAACATAAGCTGAATTGCACCTATAAGGAACATACCAATAACCATCGGCGCCGAACCGGCATTGAATCTATGCCAGTATAACAGCTTCATTACAAGGTATACAATAGCAACAATAATATCTATAAATGCTACGATGAATCCTGTGAGAGTAGCAAGACGAAGGCCTACCTTCGTATATGATGTAATACTAAGCATTGCCGCATCATATAATGTATAGAAGTTATTGTGAGTCTTACCTGCACGTCTTCTTGGCTGCTGATATTCCACAAACTTAATATTAAAACCTTCGCCGTATTCTGCCACAATACCACGAATAAAGGGAATTGAATCATTAAGCTCGCGCAAAAGACTTATAAAAGTCTTGTCATACAAACCAAAACCTGTAAAATGCTCTATCATTCGAACAGAAGACATATTCTTTATCAACTTATAATATACTGTCCTAAGGAAATAAATAAATCCATTTTCCTTACTTGAGCTCTTAATTCCACTTACTATTTTGTGGCCTTTTTCCCATTCCTGTACAAATACAGGAATAAGTTCAACAGGATCCTGGAAATCTGCACAAATTGGAATAACACAATCTCCATCCAGTTCACACATACCATGAAACGGAGAATTAAACTGTCCAAAGTTTGTAACATTAAAGATAGCCTTCAGCTTCTTGTTCTTGCTGCAAAGCTCCTCAATCTTCTCCCTTGTTCCATCTGTGGAGGCATTATCTATAAAACAAATCTCATAATCGTAATTTGAAAGTGCTTCCTGTATAACATTCTCGACTGCAAAACTTATTGCTTCAACATTTTCAATCTCGTTATAGCATGGAATCAGTATGCTAATTTTTTTCACCCAACAAACCTCATTAAATCCCTAAATTATTTATTAAGTTTTCTCACAAATGATTCCTGTTCACCCACAGAAATCATCCTGCAAAACTCAATCAATCATAGGAATCTTCATAATCTCCTCAAGCTCCTGTCTTGGAAGGAAAGGTGCCAGATCTTCCAATGGAGGGCTTACCAATGTACCATCATCAAGTCTCTTAGTGCTGCTCTTAGGCTCCCATACCTGTCTGGTATCTGTAAATACTTCGCAGAATACAGGACCGTCTTCAGCCAAAACCTTATCTATTATATCACTCATTTCACCATTATTGTGAATAGAATAATATTTATATCCAAAAGCTTTTGAAAGAAGCTCATATTCAGGGAAAGAAAGATCTCCTGACTCAGGTCCGATTCCTACCTTGCAATGCTCACTAAATAAATTAGTCTGCGTAATTCTTATAGAGTGATATCCATTATTATTTATAAGGAAAATCTTTATCGGAAGCTTATTGGTAAGTATAGTCTGAAGCTCCTGCAGATTCATCATGATACTGCCATCACCTTCAAGACATACCGTATCTCTTCTTCCGCCCGCAATACAAAGACCTATTGCAGCAGGAAGTCCATATCCCATACTCGCAACGGCGCTATTTATTATAAATCTTGAGCCCTTTCTGATATTATAGGCCTGGTGACCAGCAACGCAGCAGGCTCCATTTGATACAGCCGTAAGAGAATTCTCAGGAAGCTTCTCACTTACAGCCTTAATAAAGGCATATACATTTGTAAGCTCTTTTCCGCCCTCTATCTGATCAGGACGAACTACAGGATATTTATCTCTCCAGTTTCTGCAGGTCTCTCGCCAATCCTCTCCGGCAAAAAAGAAATCACCATCCCCAGCATAAGTCTCTTCAGAACCTACACCATCAAGCACCTCCTCAGAACCTACACCATCAAGCACCTCCTCAGAACTTACACCTTCAACCTTATCAAGTTCCACATCCATCTTCTGGAGGAAATCCTTTGCATCTGCCCATACAGGCATCTCAACGTGAAGAGTTGGCTTCTTCATCTCAGCACGGTCTATATCAACCATAATTACTTCTGCTTCTCTTGCCCAGGTCTTCCAATTATAGCCAACCTGCCTTATGGAGATTCTGGTACCAATTGCAAGTATAAGGTCAGCATTCTGTATAGCCCAGTTTCCTGCCCTGTCACCCATATTTCCGGCACGACCAACATAAAGCGAATCATCACTTTCTATAAGATCAATCGCATTCCAATAAGTCACAACAGGAATACCAAGCTTTGCTGCAACTTCTCTAAATTCCTTGTAAGCACCTGCAAGTCTTATACCATTTCCAGCATGGAAAACAGGTCTCTTAGCATTTTTTATCTTATCAAGTATCTGTCCTATTACCTCAGCAGAAACCTCCGGCGGAAGGTTTTCATTGTACTGATCATCACTTTCTGCATCATATGGCAAAAGCTCTTCAGTCTCAATAATGCTTCCCTGGAAGTTAACAGGGATATCGACCCATACAGGTCCAGGTCTTCCTGTGGTTGCAAGATGCCAGGCCTTTTCCAGGGCATATCTTATCTGCTTTGGATTTTCTATCATAACAGCGTACTTTGTCATAGGCTCGATAGATTTTACAATATCATATTCCTGATCTCCAACTGCACGAAGTTGAAGCCCTTCTGTATACTGCTCCGCATATCTGGCAGTTGTGTCATACCTTACCTGTCCGCTGATAACAAACATAGGTATAGAGTCAAGCCAGCCTCCAAGCACTCCGGTAATTGCATTTGTTCCACCTGGACCAGTTGTTACACAGACAGCTGCAATCTTATTTTCAAGTCTTGCATAACTTTCTGCTGCAATTGCGCAGGCCTGCTCATGATGATTATAAGTTACATGAAGCCCTTCATTGTGGCCGATTGCGTCATTTAAATGCATCGCACCTCCGCCAACAACACTGAAAACGTCAGTAACACCATGAGATACCAAAAAGTCTGCCACATAGTCTGCTAAACGAATTTTCATAAGCTCCTCCTTCATAAGAAAAAATATTAGTTACATATCACCATATCTTCCATGGTGCATCGCCACTTCCCCACAACTTATCAAGCTTCTGCTTTTCTCTCTGCGTATCCATGCACTGCCAGAAGCCTGTGTGATGATAGCCCATCAGTTCCCCTTTGGCTACAAGCTTTCTCATAGGGCTCTGCTCCAGAACCGTATCATCACCGTCAAGGTAATCAAATATCTGAGGATTCATTACCATAAATCCACCGTTTATAAGAGCGCCGTCTTCATCAGCCTTTTCTCTAAATGACTGAATCCTGCCATCAGACGCTACATCAAGCACACCCTTTTGCTGGGCAATTGATACCATACTGATGGTACAAATCTTCCCATGTGATTCGTGGAATTTCAAAAGGTCTTTGATATTAATATCTGATACAGCATCACCATAAGTAAGCATAAA
>JAILEJ010000483.1 GCA_024688095.1 Butyrivibrio sp. | reverse complement strand
TAGAAATTCCATATACAGTCGAGCTTGAAAAAAAAGTAAAAGATAAGGGAAATAATACATTAAAGGTCAAAAAGGCTGGAAGCAAGATGACTGTAAGTTTTGAAGGACAGCCTGCTTCTGAAAGTTATTTATACATTGAAGGTCTTGATTTTGAAGGCGAATATGATGCAGTAAATATTGAAGTTACAGCATATTCTGGAGAAAATGCAAAAACAACAAAGACAATATCTTTTAAAACTCCGGAAAGTGAATTTTACAGTGGCTGGCATGATTACATAGTAAATATGGGATATTCACAGGATAGTATAAGTAAAATTGAAATAACTTTTCCTGAAAAGGGGACCTATTCCTATACAGATATGAAAGTTGTTTGCCAGGGAATGGAAAATATAGAAGCAAGAATAGTGGATCTTAAACAGGAAAGTCTTGAAAACGTAGATCTGCATAAGAATCCTATTTCATATATGACAAATGAAATAACAGGAACAATAACTAATGCTACTGATAAGATACTTCTTTTTAATATACCTTATCAAGATGGCTGGACAGCTTACGTTGATGGAAAAAAGGTTTCATTATCTAAAGCAAATACTATGTTTATGGCAATAAGTCTTCCGGCGGGAGAGCATGATATCAGGCTTACATACAATACTCCTGGTATAGTCTTGGGACTGATATTGTCTGTTATTGGATTTATATCTTTAATATCCATTTGCATATATGAAAAAAAGAAAGCTTATATAAAATAAGAAATCGATGAATCACTTTTTACAAAAATCGTAGCAGGTGAGAAATTCTGTTTGAAGTAACAAGAATATATTTGGGGGATTAAATGAAAACCAGAAAAAAATATTATGATAAAAAAGCGATAATTATAACGGTAATCTTGCTCATAATAGCGGCACTTACACACTTATACAGACTATCAAATCTTCCTAGAGGACTTCATGTAGATGAAGCCGGAATGGCGTATGATGCCTGGAGTCTTGCTAATTTTGGAGTGGACAGATATCTGAATTCCTATCCTGTATATCTTATAAATTATGGAGGCGGGCAAAGTGCCTTATATGCATATCTTGCAGCGTTATGTATTAAGATATTTGGATACTCTGCATTTGCGATAAGATTACCTGCTTTCATTTTTTCCTGTATTACTATTATAAGCGGTGTATTTATTGTAAAAAAGGCAGCTGCATATGAAAACAATAAGGATCTTCCGGTGATTATGACAGCATTGTTTATTGTAATGCCTTATTTTGTAATGAGTTCAAGATTCGGACTTGATTGTAATCTTATGCTTGGAACGTCAACACTTGCAATATGCCTTATATTATATGCCGCAGGTAACAGGAGCATTTTATTCTATCTTCTTGCAGGAATAGCATCAGGACTTGTTTTATATACCTATGCAATAAGTTATATCGTTCTTCCGGTTTTTCTGATATTTGTTCTCATACTTGCATTATTATTTAGAAGAATTGATATAAAAAACGCAATTGCTTTTATAGTACCACTTGCTGTTTTGGGAATTCCGCTTGTGCTGGTACAGTATGTAAATGCCAATGGACTTGAAGCTATGCATATTGGTAAGATTACAATTCCGGCACTTACATTTTATAGAGCAACAGAATTTCATGCACCTACAGCAGATTCTTTCAAAGAGGCTGTAAAGGCTATCTTTATGTATGACTGGCTTGACTATAATTCCGTAGAACAGTTTGGAACAATTTATTATATATCGATTCCATTTGCAGTTATAGGACTGGCAGCAAGCGTTATTAAAATTCCGCAGTGTTTTAAAGAAAGAAGAATCTATTCAGAATCACTTATTGTAATATGGTTTCTGATCGAACTTGTAATTGGTAGTATGCTTGGCGGAGATGGACCAAATGCAAACAGATTAAATGGTATATTCTTTACGGTACTATTTTTTACAGCATATGGAATTTCAACAGTTCTAGGGCTTTTCCAGAAAGAATTAAGGAAATATATGGCTGTTATAGTAATAATTGTATATGGAATATGTACGATAATGTTTGCAAAGTACTATTTTATAGATAACGCTGATCATCAATATTATCTGTTTCAGGAGGAGCTGGACGAAGCAGTATCCTTTGTACAGGAAAGCGATGAGCTGAATTATAAAATGATATATTTTGTACATAATAATCAGCCTTATGTTCCTCCATACATTTTTTATCTTCTTGCTACAAAAGAAAGTCCTTATGATTATAATATTTCTTCTACAGGCACATCTTCCTACGCAAATTATGTATTTGATGCTCCTGAAGAAATAAATCCTGACGGTGTTTACATAGTTTATGAAGGAAATGATGAATATGTAACCCAGCTTCAGGAAGCAGGACTTTCAAATGTTGCAGCTTTTAACGGCGCATGTGTCATATATTAAGGATGGAAAAATAAGAGAAAAGGTTTGAATTATAAAATGAATACTAAAAGCAGAAAAGTAATAATAAATATTATTGTAATTGCAGTATTTGCAGTTACCTTTATACTTACAACCTATCCTTTCTTTAAAGGATACCTTCCCTATGGGCATGATCTTAAGATACATTTAAGACGAATAGCAGGTCTTGCAGAAGGAATAAGCGATGGAGCATTTCCTGTAAAAATGCAGCAGCACTGGTGGAATAATTATGGATATCCTATAAGCGTAATGTACGGAGATGTATTTCTTTATATTCCGGCAGTATTATATTTGGCTGGTATTCCTTTGTGGAAATCATATGTAGCTTATATAGCGCTGGTAAATGTAGCAACTATAGTAATCTCATATATTTGCTTTTATAAAATATCCGGCAAAAAGATTTTGTCTGTTATCATAATGTTTTTGTATATGATGAGTACATGGAGACTTATTGATGTGCTTACAAGACAGGCAGTTGGTGAGTATAGCGCATATATGTTTCTGCCACTTATAACACTTGGCTTGTATAAGATATTTGTAAATGATAAAGCGGATGATGAAAAAAAGTTTTTAAGCAGAAGTAATTTATTTATAGCCCTATGTCTTATAACAGGTTTTACGGGGCTTGTGCAGACGCATCTTCTTAGCCTTATGATGTCAGCTTTTTTTACAGTAATTATATGTATTTTGGGTATAGTTGCACTTCTAAGAAATAAGGCAAGGAAGCTGATACTTTTGATTGGAACAGCTCTTTTTACTGTAGTTCTTAATTTTGGTACACTCATTCCGATGATGGACTATATGATGAATGTACCAATGCAGATAACATCTGAAGAAGCATCATCAATTCAGAGTTACGGAATTGAAATTGATAATCTGACAGTTGATATAGATAATACAAATCTTCTTATGGGAATGCAGGAGAAGGGAGTTCCTGTAAATGAGGAAATGCCGCAGACTGTTGGGATGGCACTTATTATAACAATTGTGATTTTAATGGCTGGACTCTTTGCTGGTATAGCAGGTAGGAAATTCAGATTTGACAGGATTTATTCAGGGATTGTAGCTTTTATCCTTACGGTATTGTCTATGTACATGGCAACCTGCTATTTCCCATATGATTATATACAGGAAAATATTCCATTTTTGTATGGTATTATTGGTAAAGTCCAGTATCCTGTAAGATATTTGGAAATTGCAACAGTTTCAATATGTGTTGGACTTGCCATAGTATTTGGTGCTGATGCCATTAAATATCCAAAGCCTGATAAATCCATAAACAATAAAGAGATAGTGTCAAAAAGGATGTTTGCAATAGATTGTGCTGTCTATACAGTAATGTTTATTTTGTGTATCTTATCTGCCAGTGAAGGTGTCAGATACATGAATAGATACCTTGCAGAGCAGGAATGGCAGGTAAACGTAGTAGATGTGTCAGAACTTGGAATTTATAATGAAGACAGACTATATATACTCGAAGGAACCGATATGGAGAGAGTAGAATATAGTAATGTGCTTCCTGAAGATGAAAGTATAAGTGTTGGAAACTATGGATTTGAAGGTGATGAATTCCTGGCTGAGCTGTCTGCTGCTGATGCAAATGCAGAAGGAACTACTACAGTAACAGTACCTGTATTTGCATATAAAGGTTATGTTGCCTGGTCTGATGGAGCAAAATTTGATATCCAGACAGGTGACAATAATAAAATAGCAGTAATTATTCCTAAAAATTTCACTGGAACTCTTAGTGTAAAATTTGTTAAGCCATGGTACTGGGTACTTTCAGAAATAATTTCAGCTCTTTCAATAATTGTAGTTATAGTGTGTGCAGTTAGGCTTCTTGTAACATCAAAGGTAAGATCTGAATGAAAGAAATATAGATGATGTAGTTATATCAAGTGAATATAAAGAATATTTAAAAAGGCAGATAAAAAAGGACATTTCTTAGAAATTAAAATCTAAGTAAATGTCCTTTTATATTAGATCTTTTTATGTGTTAAAAATTTCTGATGAATCAGAAATGACCAGAGCTTCCGCCATGACTTGTGCCTGATGAAGAGGTATGTGTAGAGCTTCCTCCACCATCTGAGCTTTTTGGAATAGGTGTTTTTGTAACTACATGTCTAATAAAGTGATCCCTACTAACTGAAAAGGTTCTTGAATTGGTATTTTCATAGCTTGCAGCTCCAGTTGCAAATTTAACTGTTTTAAGCTGCGCAAACATAATACCAATTGGAATAAGAGCAATCAGAAAACCAATTACAAGAGATATTCCAATAGCTTTTGCATTTACAGGATTGTAATATCTTCCTCCAGGTTCATATTGTGAATCAATATCAGCCTGATAATAATATCTGCAATCACTTGCAAATGAGTTAAATGCATCATAGTAATAACCGGAGCTGAGATCAGATTTCAGGTTATCAATAATTGTCTGCTGTCTATAGTCTGTAAAGACATATATAGAACTTCCGCAGGTACTTATTGCCCAGCTTCTGTCCTCCATAGAGAGCAAAAACAGTATTCCTGATCTGTCGCTTCCCTTACCATATCCATTATAGTCATAAAAGTCATCAGCGTAGGCAGTTGCTGTCTTACCATCGGTTGAATCTGTGGTAACGATAATAACATCTGCCTCGTAGGTTGCTGCTATGTCATCCAGAGTTGCTGCAAGAGCTTCCTCCTCGGAATCACTTAACAGATCAGCATTATCAACAACTGAATAATAGTCGGCTGCATAGGATGTTATATAACCTGCACCTCCAAATATACCAAGGAGCAGGGCAAACATCAAAGCTGACTTAAAAAGTCTTTTTATATTTGTCATATACATTTTCTCCTTAATAGATTTGTAAAATACAATTGATTATAAACATAATAACGGAAAAGGCAAGTCCAAATGCAAGGAAATATTTTACTGCAGCTCCTTTATCACTTGGAAGGTCACCAATAAACTTACCGGTCTGACCATTCATGGCAAACATGTAATGATTATCTCGCCAGGTTGTATTTAAAACCCAGACAGGATAAAGAGCATATTTATGGGAAAAACTCCTTTCACTAATGTTTTTGCTTGTCTCCCTGACTGTACTATAGCCGATCACAGAGTTGCGGAAATTGGCAGAAATCTGTTCTTCAGCTCTCTGTCTGGCGCGTGGTCTGCAATCTTTTTCCTCTACGTCATACTTATTTGCTATAAAGCCTGCCAGAAATGCCCCTTCAAATTTCTGCACTTCCTTGAAATCGAAGGGTTCCAGAGATTCCATAAGATTGTCCGGCATTTCCTTTGAACCATCAACAGGAATATGTTCAAAAACTTCGGTACCAGCTCTTTCGATATGAAAAAAACTGGTGTCCGTATAGTTGTAATCACTGTCACGCCAGGTTCTGACCTTAGTACCTTCATAAGTAATATCTGCGGAAAGCTTTGCATCATATAGCCAGTAAGGAACATAAATGCCTCGTATTTTGTCTATATGATTTTCGTCTGAAAAAACTTTGGGAAGAAGCGGTTTTCCTTTTATAAATGAATGATATCCATTCATTGCTTCTTCTTTTGATTTTTTAAACGGAATTATGTAATCGGGCTTTAAGCCGCCTTCAAATTTGTCCTTCATAACAACATTATTGCCACAGAAAGGACACTGTGAAGAACCAAGATTTTCATCAGCTATGATTTCTCCACCACAGGACTGGCATGTATAAACAAACATACCCTCTGTTTCAGAAGCCTGCCATTCATTGGCAGCAGTAGCTTCCGGCCCATGCGCGTGAGGAGCAACATAGTCGCTGACCTTGATTTTGGTATCACAATACTCACATTTAAGCATCTGAGTGGCAGCATCAAAGGCCATAGTCCCGCCACAGGCGGGACATTCATATTCAGTAATTGCCATTTTGTACCTCAATAATAATTTGATTTATGCTCTCTTTGAACCGCAGTTTGAACAGAAATTGCCTGTGTTTACTGTTCCACAGCTGCATGTCCACGAAGCTGGAGCTGGCTTTGGAGAACCGCAATTTGAGCAGAAGTTGCCGGTATTGGCTGTACCACACTGACATGTCCATGAACCTGCATTCTGAGGCTGCATCTGAGGTGCTGCCTGTTGCTGAGCCTGACCACCCATCTGGAAGAGAGATTGAGCATTAACACCGCCAGCCTGTTGAGCCATATTCATTCCTGCAAATGCCATCATAGGACCTGTTGCAGTATTTTTTGCAGCATCCTGCATAGCCTGAGCTGTAGCATTGACCATTGCAGCACCAGCCATATTTGCATTCTGGTAAGCAGCTGTTCTCTGCATATCTTTAATAAGTTTTTCATCTTCTTCAGATGCTGAAACTGAATTTACACCAAATGAAGAGATAATGATTCCATACTGTTTTTCCCACTTAGGACTAAGGATTTCATTAAGTGCATTTGCAATTTCCATAGTATGTCCAGGAAGTGAGCTGTAACGGATTCCCATGTCTGAAATCTTTGCGAAAGCTGGCTGAAGAGCAGTAAGAAGATCACTCTTAAGCTGTGAATCTATATTATCTCTTGTGTATTCTCCGCTGAAATTGCCTGAGATGCTTGTATAGAAGAGAATAGGATCTACAATTCTATATGCATACTCACCATGACAACGAATTGAAATATCAATATCAAGTCCGGCATGCTGGTCAACAACTCTGAAAGGAATTGGATTAGCAGTGCCATATTTATTTCCAAGAATTTCCTTGGTATTTATAAAGTATACACGCTGGTCATTTGCAGTAACTCCGCCAAATGAGAAACGTTTTTTGATCTCTTCAAATGTAGCGCCAATATTTTCGCTAAGATCACCATAAAAGATAGAAGGCTCTGTAGATGAATCATAAACAAATTCGCCTGCCTGTGCGCAGCATTCAACAATTTGTCCCTGACTTACGATTATCATACACTGACCTTCATTAACAGCTATGATTGAACCGTTTGAAATAATGTTGTCGCTTCCCTTTTTGTTTGAGCTGCCTTTCTGAGTCTTTTTTACCCCCTTTACAGCAAGTACATTACTTTCCATAGCAGGACAGTAAAAATATTCTCTCCAGGAATCTGCAAGTGCATTTGAAAGTGAGCCAATACCGGCTTGTAAAATACCCATAATTATCCTCCTAAGTATATATGTAATTTAGAAAATTCTGTTCACAAATAAATATTTTTATATTACATTTGTTAACATAATAATATTAACACACTAATTGTAATTAAAGAAGAAATACTTGTGTACAATGCAGTTTATCTGGGCTTATGATATTATTACAGAAAAAGAAGAAAAATTTTCAGAATAAAAACTAAGAATTTTTTTATGAAAAGAAGATAACCGAAAGTATTGAAAATAAAGTCATCAATATTTGATAACAGGAGAATAAATTTGGGCAGAGAACTGACTGTAAAAATAATATCTAAAAAAGAAGAAAAAGAGTATAAGTGTCTTCCGGGAAAAAATCTACTAGAAATTATAAAGGATAATGGCTATTTCATAGATGCAATATGTGGTGGAATGGGTAAGTGCGGAAAATGTACTGTAATAGTGGATGGAGAAAAAAAGCCTGCCTGTAAAACTCTGATTTTTAACAACTGTAAGGTCGAGCTTCCGGACCAGGATATAGACAGGATAGTTGTGCCGGTTGACGATGCAGTATCTGGTGAAAATACAAATAATGAAACAGAAGTCTATGCATGTGTTGATATAGGAACTACCACTATCTGCGGAGCTTTGTGTGATTCAAAGGGAAATATTATTGTCAGATATAATATGCTTAATCATCAGAGACAGTATGGAGCGGATGTTATGTCCAGAATATCTGCTGCAAATAAAGATTCTGAGAATCTGCATAATATAATAATAAGTGATATTGAAGAGCTGATAAAAAAACTCATAATGAATAAAAAATATAAGATAGCAGGAGTTGTTATTTCTGGAAATACGACAATGATGCACATTTTCAGAGGTTATTCCTGTGAAGGACTTGGAAAATATCCATATGTTCCTGTTAGCCTTTCAGAAGAAAAAATAAGTTATACAGATGTTTTTGAAAA
>JAILEJ010000464.1 GCA_024688095.1 Butyrivibrio sp. | reverse complement strand
GTTGCCTCGTCTGTAATTGAAGCAGCAACAAGTAATATAAAAGGTACTATACTACAGAATGCAAGTATGCACATCAGCACATTTGCAAAAATATTAAATGTCTTATTTTTTCCTGCCATTATTTGCCCCCGATAATTAGTTAAAACATTGCACTGTCTTTATCAATTTTACGAACTATGGTATTTGCCAGCATTACAACTATGAATCCCAGAATAGACTGCAAAAATCCGGCTGCCATTGATCTTCCTATATCATGATCCATCATAAGAGTACGATATACGAAAGTATCTATTGTTGTAGTAACTTCGTAGAGCATTCCACTATTTTGTGGAACCTGATAGAAAAGACCAAAATCTGAATTAAACATTCTTCCAAGTCCCATAATTGTCAGAATGATTACTGTAGGTCTAAGAAGCGGCAATGTTATGGATTTTATCTGCTGTCCTACTGTTGCGCCATCAATTGCAGCTGCTTCATAAAGAGACTTGTCAAAACCGATAATTGTTGCATAATAAACTATACTCTGGAAACCAAAGCTCCTCCATAACTGAACACTTGTAAGTATAAAGGGCCATGCAGTTGTTTCTGTATACCAGCTAACAGGCTGCATTCCAAGTGGCTCAAGTATACTCTTATTTATAAATCCGTTGCTTCCTGAGAAGAATGCAAATACAAGATATCCAACTAAAACTGTACTCATCAGATATGGTATAAGAATTACTGTCTGATAAAATTTCTTTTTGCGTTCATTTGTTATCTCGCTTAGAAGAATTGCAATGAAAATTGCTACTATCGTATTTAGAAGCAGAAACACAATATTATATAGAATAGTGTTTCTAAACATAATACCTGCCCATTTAGATCCAAATAAAAAGGTAAAATTATCGATTCCATTCCATGGACTGTCAATGATTCCTTTAGCAAAACTGTACTGCTTAAATGCAAGTACCAGTCCGCACATTGGCAGGTAATTATTTATTATAAGATATAAAATGCTTGGAATAGCAAGAATATAAAGAGGTGCGTATTTTTTTAATTTTTTTATAGTTGTTTTTTTTGAATTTTTCATTTGTGTGATCCCCCGGAGATGGTAAAGCGGTATGCACGAAACATGCATACCGCCTGCCAAAGACTTAATTTGCTTTCTTACTTAAAAATTCATCATACTGTCTCTGTTCTTCTGCAATTATGTCATCTATTCCGGCGTCTTTAAGTTCTGCATTGAATTTTTCAATATAAGAATCAACATCAACCTGACCATACAAAAGTGCCATTCTATATTCATCAACTACTGCTGTACATGCAGCCATCTGATCATATACTGCACTGGAATCAAATACGAATCCCATAGCCTTTGAGAACTTTGCATTCTTAGGAGCTTCGAGCATATCTGTGTAGAATGTTGTCATACTTGTTTCAAATGGTATACTAAGGCACTGATTTGGCCAGAACCACTGAACCTGATCTTCATAAAGATAATCATCTGCTGTTATTCCTTCAGGATATCCAGCTGTTCCATCATCTTTTATAACGTAATCTCTTCCCTCTACTCCAAGGATCAGATATCTTGCAAGAGTCTCATCAGTATACATAAGAGAAAGGATCTTCATTGCAGCATCAGGATTTTTACATACTGTAGAGATACACCATCCACCAAGAACACTTGCACTTGTTCCTACAAGATCAGTTAGTTTGAACTGTACACTCTCAGGAAGATATGCTACAAGAGCTTTAATATAATCTTCACTATAGCCACCAACATAGCAGCCACCTGCCACTTCATTTCCATACTGTGCAATTGTAAGATCTGCATTTAATGAATCTGGAATCAGAAGTCCACTGTCATTCCAATCTTTCATCATATAACAGTAATCTTTCCATTCCTGCGTTTCATAATAATTAACAATTGTATCCTGATCGATACCTCTGTTCATCAGAACACCAATCCAATCACCATTTCCAAGACTATCAAGTCCCTGTACCGGATCATCATTTGTGTTTATATTATATGCATATTCAGGATGAGCTTCTTTTGCTGTCTTCATTATTTCTGTAAGCTCATCAAGAGTTATTTCTTCTCCATCTCTGTCTGCAACACCGATATCTTCTGCTACATCTTTTCTAAGCATATATGTTTCATATGTTGCAAAGCTGTCCATAGCCGGAAGACCATATTGCTTTCCATCTATCTGGTGAGTACTAAGAATCTGATCATTAAACAGTCCCCATACTTCAGGATACTGATCCTTGTATTCATCAAGCGCAATACACTGATCATTCTTTACACATCCATCAATTGTTGAATAGAATCTCCAGCAGAATAGATCAAGTGGCTCATCATTATCTGTAAGCATAAGTGTAAGCTGATTATTAAGATTACCCATTGCTATCGGAACAAGATCTATGTACGCTCCTGCATCGATAGACTCCAGATACTTATTGATTTCAGTTTCAATAAGCTCTTCATCCACATAATCCTTAGAACACAAACTCTGTACAGTGATTGTTGGCCAGTCATTTTCAGTGCCGGCTTTTACACCTGCAACTTCAGCCTTTTCAGCACTACTTCCGCAACCTGCCAAAACAGACATAAGCATACTTGCAGTCATTGTTAATGCAACTATTTTTCTTTTCATCCTTATTAACCCTCCCATTATATTTATTTGTGTGACTACCTCATCACAAATAAAATGATAATGGAATTTGATCTTATCAAATATTCAAAATCTGACTTCTTATATAACATTTTCTGACTTTTATTTTATGCTCATTTTTTTGCTATATTTTCTCTATAGCTTGTAGGCGATATTCCAGTATGTTGTTTAAATGCTCTTGCATAATTACTATAACCAGAGTAACCAACCTTTTCTGCAATATCTGTAACAGAAATATCAGTATTTTGCAGAAGCTGCTTTGATCTGTCTATTCTCTCTTTATCTATATATTTCTTAATACTTATTCCCTGCTCCTTTTTAAAATACCTCGTAAGATATTCAGGATTCATTCCAATATAATCGGCTATTTCACTGACAAATATTTCTCTACCAATATTTTCAGAAATATAATTAGTAATATCCAGAATAATATTTCCGCTTTTTCCATTCGTATTTATTTTTCTTATTACTTTAGAAAGCGTAATAACAAAATTATCACTCGAATCCCAGCAATACATAAAGTCGGTATAAGTTATCTCACTGTCAAATACATCATTACTATTTATATTATTATTTACCATGTAACTTAGCATAAGCTCACTTACAGTCTGGTGAAGCTTCATAAGGACTTCTCTGTTTAAATCATTAGCATTCTTTTTATAATTAATAAATCTTAGAATCCCATCATAAAACCTTGCTGTATCGCCATTGTCCAAAAGCGACTTCCATTCTTTTCTCTGCGTATCAAGTGAAAAGTCATCAACATCGAGCTGACTTAGCTGTCCAACAAAATACATCTTACTTTCTCTTGTGACATTGCTGCTCTGCTCCTCCAATATATCCTTAAAAGAATTTCTAATATCCATAGCATCTGTAATTCCAGCATAATAAAGTTCAAGACTTATCTTTAATGACTTCTGAAAAAGAACAAGTATTTTTTCAAGGCTGCCCTTTATTTCTTCCATATCATCTACTACATCTCTAAAGCATAAAAGAAGCATAAAACTGCCTTTTTTATCACTTCTAAGGATTATGATATTCTGAGAGTGCAGGGAATCTGTTATCTCGTCTACCACATTGTAATAAATACTTCTTAAAAGGCTTCTGTCGGCCTCATTCCATTGCTTATCAGATTGTATTATCTGAGCAAGTACTGGCAGTATCTTAAGATCATCAGCTTTCCCGCCTGTCTTATTCTCAATTAAATGTTTCAAAAAAGAGCTGTTATCTGTAAGTCCCAGAAGATATCTCATTGCATTACCATCAAGTATATCTTCCTGTTCATTTTCAAAGAGTTTTCCAAGACTTATAAGTTTATTATTCTTACGCTCTATCGTCAGCTGAATGATTGCGCTCTCAAGAACCGCTTTCAGTTCATGTTCACTTACAGGCTGCAAAACGTAATCAAAGCTTTGAATAGAGATTGCTTCTTTCATATACTGATAATCTGCATGTGCTGTCAGGAATATGAATTTACAATCATCATTTTCATTTAAAACACGCTTTGCAAAACTAATTCCGTCCTCCCCTGGCATTACTATGTCGCACAAAAAAATATCATACTTTTTTTGCTTAATTAATTCATCAGCCATAGTGGTATTACCCGCACAATCAACTATGCTGATATCCAGCCCCATCTTTGTAACCTGCTCTGATACATTCTGAAGCACCAAAGGTTCATCATCAATTATCAGAATATTCATTAAATACCTCCCTGATAGTTATCTCACTAACAGCTCCTCCTTCAGAGCTGTTATAAAACTTAAACGAAGCTTTATCCCCATACAAAAG
>JAILEJ010000368.1 GCA_024688095.1 Butyrivibrio sp. | reverse complement strand
GTGTCGGGCAATACAGAAGAGGCAGTCAGGGGGATTTCAAACCCTGAACTTATCATCTATACCTGTAGTGAGAATTTTTTTGAAAAAGGTGTAGCTGATATAAAGAGATTATATCCTGGAGTACCAAGCATAGGATGTGTGGGAATGGGTTATGACTCTTCAATACAGGAAAAGGGCATATATGTTACAGCATTTGGTAATGGTGTAACTGTTGTAACTGGTGTTCTTGATAATGTATCAACAATGCCGGCAAGACATATTGGAAGATTTGAGGAAGACGTAAAGAGTGTCAGGCCCGGAAGGGAAAACACAGCTATTATAGATTTTTGTTCCGGAAATGATGCAGCAGTACTTACAACACTTCATGGAATTGTAGAAAAATATGGGCTTCAGGTAATGGGTGCAACAGGTGATACAGGAAAGGTGGCAGTAGATGGCACTATTTATACTGATGCTATGGTATATGCTGTTATAAGAAATGAGGGTGGAAGAGTAAAGACTTATAAGGAAAATATTTATGAGCCAATAGATAATTCCCAGCTTATTGCATCAAAAACAGATAAAGCCAGATATTTTCTTGGCGAGCTTAATGGAAGACCTGCCAAGCAGGTATATATGGAGCTCACACATGTTACTTCAGATAAAGATATAGTAAATCAGACATTTATCAATCCACTTGGAAAAATGATAGGAAATGATGTAAGTATCGTTTCACTAAGAGATGTATCTGGAAACGGTCTTATTTGTTACAGACAGATCAATGATTCAGATATTCTGACACTTCTTGAGATGAGAAATCCTATGGAGATTGCGCAGACAACAATTGATCGTATAAGAAGTGATTTTCCCAGAATTTCGGGCATATATTCAGTTAATTGCATATTCAGATATTTGGTATTGACACAAAGAGGAGAATTTAATTCCTATTTAAATAAAATTTCATCTTTAGGCATGTCCTGTGGACTTGTAGGTTTTGGTGAACATTACAATACGCAATTTGTAAATCAGACCATGACATGCGTTGTATTTGAATAAGGGGGATAAATTATGTTAACTGATTTTTTTAAGAAAAAACCTGTAGAAGAGGAAGAAATACAAGTAGTAAAAGAAGACTTAGACAGTAGTAAAAAGGAATCCCTTATATATATAGCTGACTCAATCAAAACTTTCCAGAAAGAGCTTGTCCATAATGAAGTTAATTCGCTGACAGAAATACATGATATGGGTGAAGCTGTAAATACAGTTATTGAGAGCAACAACACACTTAGAGAAGAGATGGATGCTTTCAATGAAATGTTTGAGGCTGTTAACAACAGTGCATCTAAATTTGAAGATGTAAAAGTTAATATCCTGAATAGTGTTCAAAATGCTCAGGAGAAGGTTGGCGAACTCAGGGATAGTTCCAATGAAGTTCGTAGCAGTTTTGATGAGATGGCACAGGGATTTGAGAATTTCAAAAGTGCTGTTGATCAGATTTCTGATTATATGAAAAAAATTATTGGAATTGCCACACAGACTAATCTTCTTGCACTTAATGCTTCAATAGAGGCAGCAAGAGCAGGAGAAGCTGGAAAGGGATTTGCAGTAGTTGCTACAGAAGTACGAGAACTTGCTGATGAGATTAAAGTTCTTATAAGCCAGGTTAATGAATCTATAGATGCTACGAGTGAAGAGAGTGAAAAGCTTACTATTAGTATGCAGAATTCCATTGCAGCAATGGACAGGAGTCTTCAGGGTGTTGATGAAACCAATGCTACATTTGATGAAATTATTGAGAGTGCTAATGGAGCAAATGCCGTTCAGCAGGAAATAAGGGATACAGCCGATGTGGCTTCAGATGAGCTTAACAGAATTGGAAACAGTTTCTCTGATATAAATAACAAGTATGATGCACTTGTAGATCAGCTTGAACGCGTAAATGCTCTTGGAACTACCAAGAGTAATGTGTTTGAAAACATTGACAATCTGGTATCTCAGATTGAACCAATTGTAAAAAGCAAATAATTATGAGAAAACGTTATTTGGACAATATCAGGTGGATTACTGTTGTGGTTGTTGTAATTTACCATGTATTTTATATGTATAATGCAGAAGACATATCGGGAGTTGTAGGAAATATCACCGGACTGGACCTTCAGAACTATATCTGGAGGTCCTTTTTATTATGACGATCCAAAGACGCATACGAATGGTGAATTTGATGTTGTTTCATTGGAAGAAAATGGATATGTTTTCTTTTTTGGGTCCGGATTTACTGCAAAAGAAACTGATGAAGTAATGCGTTCAGTTTAATTATTTTATTTTACATATATTTATAGTATGATGGAGGAAACTATGAAAAAGGTGGAGGATTTATGAGAAAAGCAAACAAAATAGCATTATATTTTCTTATCGTAATGTTTCTTTTCATTGGAGGGCCATTGGTAACTAAGGCTCAATCACGCGGGCTTGGAGTCACAGAAAGGTCACAGGATCAGATTAAGGCATATATAAATGCCAAAAATGTTTATCTTGATGATACAATCTCGTATGATGAACAGCCGTCCGTTACTGCTCCTTTCAAATACGGTAAGATCAGCAATACCAATCTTGAGCATGGGCTTTGGACACTTAATGCAGTAAGATATATAGCAGGACTTGATGAGGTTAGGCTTGACCAAAACTATAATAATCTTGCCCAGGGAGCTGCACTTATACAATGTGCTATAAATATGACATCTCACGAACCATCTAAACCTGCAGGAATGGATGAGGAAATGTACAGAGTTTGTTATGAGGGTTCATCTAATTCAAATCTAGGCGGCTGCTCGTCTATTTCTGATTTGATACTAGGGCTGATGAGTGATCAGGGTAATATTGATACCATGGGTCACAGAAGAGGGTGTCTTAATCCGAAGATGGGTAAAACAGGCTTTGGATATGTCCAAAGTTCTGGAGCACAATATGCATCTGACAGCTCTAATTATTCAGCTAGTCAAACATATGTAGCATGGCCTGCAAGAAATACTCCAGTTGAATTTATTGAAGAAGATTTTCTTGTTTGGTCTATTTCTACAGGGACAACCGTAAGCAGGTCATATAGTGTTGAACTGACTAGAAAAAATGATGGAAAAACCTTTAAATTTTCTGATTCCTACAATATGAATGGACCATCCTATATAAATAATACTGAATATGGTCTTAGTGGAGCAATTATTTTTTATCCTATAGGTATAACAACTTATAATCCCGGAGATTCCTATCATGTAAAGATTACCGGTGCAACTTCTCAGGATATTGAATATGATGTTGATTTCTTTTCTTTAAATGGAAGTGTCAGTTATTCAGAACTTTCAATTGAGAATTGTAACATTGACGAGAATGGAGGCGACAGCTTTCAGTATACAGGAAATCCTATAACTCCAAACTACTTTGTATATCATAAGGGAACAAGTTCTGAAGTACGAAAAATGAAAGAAGGCAAAGACTATACCCTTACTTATGTGGATAATGTTTATCCTGGCAAAGCAAAAGCTGTGTTTACAGGGCTTGGAAGGTACAAGGGTACAGTTACCAGGGAGTTTGATATATGGGGTTATTTAACGGATAATAATTTCCGACTTGAAAAAACGGAAATAGAATTTGGTGAAAATAATAATACTGTCGGCGTTATCGGCACTCTCGGTGATATGACACTTGTAGAGGGAGTTCATTATAATGTTATCTATTCTTTAAATACAAGACCCGGAACTGCCAATGTCAGGATAATTCACCTTGATGACCATTATTATTTTGACATGATAGTTAAGCAGTATACAATAAAGAAAAAGGCTGATGACGAGCAGGATGAGAATAAAACTGATGACGCGTCTGATTATGAAAGGGATGTCAAGGCAGACATAAGAATAAAGAACGGTAAAGTCAAGATTGAAGGTGTTACTTATACTATAAAAGGCAGGAAAGCAACTGTTAAATCAGTAGATAAGAAAGTTACATATGTTTCTATTCCAGAGACACTAAAGATTCAGGGAAAGAAATACAAAGTAACCAACATAGGAAGCAAAGCTTTTTATAATAAGTCTAAACTTAAGGATATTGTTGTTTCAGATAAATTCCTTAAATCCTTTGGTAAAAATGCCTTTGGTAAGCTAAAAAAGACTACAAGAGTTCACATCTATTATAAAGATGCAAAGAAAGTGCAGAAGTTTGCAGATAAGATAAAAAAAGCTGGATTTAAAAAAACAAAGAATTTCAGATACTATGGAAAAGACTGGTTTGATGGGGTTATATAAAATATATGAAATATCCAACCATCAATTAAGTTCATTAAAATGATTCAGCATCAACTGGCTTGATCATCCAATTATAATTGAAACAAAAAATTCCCAATAAGTAATCTTAATCAATTACTTATTGGGAATTTTTTATTGATTGTAGGCGAGAAAACCCTTCCGACGAAGTCGGTTGGGAGGTCCCTTTAAAGGTTTAAAGCTTCTTCTAAAACAGTTACAGCATTTCTTACACAGTTATCACATTC
>JAILEJ010000434.1 GCA_024688095.1 Butyrivibrio sp. | reverse complement strand
ATTATGGAAACAGAATTCGTACAGTCAGAAATGTGGGATATGTGATCGAATGAAAAAGGAAATAAATATAAGACTTGTAGGGATAGTTGTTCTTGCAATCCTTGCAACGGTCATTGGAATTACAATTATATATTATAATTTGTTTCAGAGGCAGGTCAGAAATGATCTTGCAATCAGTGCAAAGCTTTTAAAAGATACAAATTATTTTGAATCAGTAAATATAAATACTGATGAGATAAATCTTTCAACAGATATAAAAGAACTCAGAGTTACCTGGATAGATTCTGATGGAACAGTACTCTATGATAATGATGTGACATCTGATGAGATGGCAAACCACCTCGACAGGCCGGAAATTCAACAGGCCCTTGCCACGGGAGTTGGAGAGACAGTAAGGCGATCAGATACAATGAATGAGAATACTTTTTATTATGCTCTTCTACTTTCCAATGGAACGATTCTAAGAGTTGCAGTAAATGCAGAAAGTATATGGTCTGTTTTTATGTCAGCTGCACCTGTAACAATTCTTATTATTTCAATTATTATGGTTATTTGTGTGACCATTTCACATATGCTTACCAAACAGCTACTAAAGCCTATAGAAATGATGGCAAGAAATCTTGAAGATGCAGACTATGAAGCGCCATACAAAGAGCTGGAGCCATTTTCAGAAATTATTAAAACCCAGCATGCAGATGTTCTATCAGCCGCAAAGGCCAGGCAGGATTTTACAGCAAATGTTTCCCATGAATTAAAGACTCCGATCACAGCTATTTCAGGATATGCAGAGCTTCTCGAAAATGGGATGGCAGATGAAACTCAGCAAAAGCACTTTTACGGTGAAATAAGAAAAAATGCGGACAGGCTTCTTACGCTAATAAATGACATAATAAGGCTCTCCGAACTTGACAGAAGTGAAAAAGATCCTTCCTTTGAAGAAATAGATCTTTATGAAATTGCTTCTGAATGTATGGAAACACTGACAATGAATGCGGAGCAGAGGGGAATTGACCTTTCTTTTTCCGGAAGTCCATGCAGGATGGTTGGCAATAAGGATATGATAAAAGAACTTATAGAAAACCTTGTCCAGAATGCAATCAGATATAACAACGAAGGTGGAAAAGTAGTAGTTTCTGTAAAAAAGGAAAACCGTCCCACTCTCATTGTGAAAGATAATGGAATAGGAATTCCTGCCGCAGATCAGCAAAGGGTATTTGAACGTTTTTACAGAGTTGATAAGAGCAGGTCAAAAGCAACTGGTGGAACAGGGCTTGGACTTGCTATTGTAAAGCATATCGTTGAGATACACGATGCGATAATTAATTTAGATAGCGCACCTGGAGTTGGGACTACGATTTCAGTTTTGTTTTAAAATACAGTTTTGCCGGCTTTAATCAAAAACACGTATTTTATGAGTGTTTCGTAAAAAGACAATCCAAGTTTACCAAGTGTTTACTACGCACTTTTATTATGCTGTTAGTGTAAGTTTTCGAAAGGAATAGCAATATGAAAGATGTATGTGTGATAACAGGTGGCGGTAGTGGAATGGGTCTTGCGGCAGCTGGTTAAATGAGCAAAGACAAGATCATAGTGGTTTCTGGAAGAACTATGGCAAAGCTTGAAAAGGCAATAACAAAGCTAAAAGAATTATTTAAATAAAAACAGAATTTATAAACCAGAAATTTGCAGTAAATGTAGATTTCTGGTTTTTTATTTGCAATAAATGCTGTTTTTACTTCATAAAAGTCAATAAAATCCCTAAAAGATTGATAAAAGTTTAATTAATTGAAATTAAAGAGTGCGCATTATATAATTACGTAAAGCTCATATAAATGTACCATTTTTGAAGAAAATTTAAATATATATTCATGAAAAGAACATTCTCTTGAATAATTATTAGAAAATAAAAAATGGAATTTAATAAGAAAAGGCCTGAATCTATGAATATAACGGACAATTTTCAAAAACTAAAAAACATAGAAACGATAAAAGGCATATGCTACGGAGCTGATAATTCCGAAAGCCCATGCGAGGACACCATAATCCATGAGCATTTTTTACATTTGGAAATAAAAGGCTTGCTGGATGAAGAGTTTAGCTGTACTGCAAGCACATTAAAGGAAATGGTCATAGGAAGGCTGTATACAGGTGGCATTATAGATTCGATTAATGATATCGAAAACCTGGTCATTAATGAAACCGGAAACAGTGCCATAATAGAATTGTCAAATATAGCGGATTTATCAGTATCTAAAAGTGATATAGAAGAGAAAAAAATTCACAGATTTGGCGTCATATCAGATCAGAAGAAAAATATAGAAATAAATAAAGAAGCAGTTTTTGCTCTTGCAGATTTTTTTAAAAAGGACTCAAAACTTCATATTGCAACCAGTGGTAC
>JAILEJ010000388.1 GCA_024688095.1 Butyrivibrio sp. | reverse complement strand
CTGCTGCCCTTTTCACACTAAGTGTGACTGTGTCTCCAGGTGTTACCTCATCAAGCTTTGAAACAAAAACTTCATAACTTGGTATTTCTGAACCGTCAAGCGCTACTATTATATCACCACTTTGAACTCCGGCAAGCATAGCAGGTGAATCAACTTCGGTCTTACTAATGTAAACACCTGCTGGAACCCCCTGTATTTCCTGCACATCAACAGGTACAGTTGCACCATGTATTCCAAGATATGATTTACCTATCTTATTTGACAGATGCTCAATAAGATTTTTGAGTTCCGTTATTCCTAATGCACAGACTCTGTTACTCTGTTCATCAGAGTTATAATTCATATCAATAAATCCAATAACCTGTCCGCTTAAATTTACAATTACTCCATTTCCGTTTGAACTTCCATAAATATCTGTTGTAAGGAGCTTATAATTTGAATCAACAAGGTCAAGAGATGTTTTTTCTGAAGTTATATATCCATATGCCACAGAACCTGTTACTCCAACAGGCTGTCCGATTGCTATAACTGCTGATCCCGTGAGATTTCCAGAATTAGAGCTTCCAAGCTCGGCTACTTTAGTGGATTGCATGGTTACTTCGGAAATATCAGAATCTTCAACAGCTATTATACACAAACCTGTAACTGAATCTTTTAACTTAAGATTTGCAGCATATACACTTGAATCGGGAAATGTAACACTTATCTCCTCAGCACCTTCTATATTATCTGCCTGTGTAAGTATCATAAGCTCAGAACCATTATCAGCAACAATAAGTCCTGAAGAGTTATCACTACTCTCGTAAGTATTATTTACCCAGTTGTAATCTGATGACACACCAGTTACAGTTACTATTGATTTAGAACACTCTTTGGCAAGATCCTTCATTGATGTGTTAATCTCATTAAAATCACTAACGCTAAACTTATATGCTTCTATTATTCCTTCCATCTGCTCAAGATTTGTCTGGGCGATATTGGAAGCTTCCTCAACAGCCTGTGCTGCAGCTTCTGCTGCTGCCTCTTTGGCTATCTCGTCATCATCTATATACATATCCTCAGGTGTCATTTCATCGCTTTCAGTTTCCTCAGGAAATGTTACCGGTTCCGGCTCATTTTCGGGATACAGTCCATTGTTTATAACCGGCTGTAAAAGCAGGAAAGTTACACATGCCACAATACCAAATATAACAGCCATTGACACTGTAATTATAGTTCTTCTAAGAAGCTTTTTTTTACTTATCGGGCGCTGCTTAAATCTTTCCCTCATAAAATCAGTATTTGCCAGTTTACTATTCTCATTATTTACATCTTTTTTTATTTCATTATCTGGTCTGACTGAATCATTCTTCTCATTTTCGGATGTCATATCAAACCTCCTCATTTAGAAAATTTACCCTAACATTTTTATTCTATCAAAAAAACCACTTTAATACCATTTATTATGGAATTAAAGTGGTCTCTTATTTATGCATTTAGATTACTAATAAATCGCTTTAATCTCTCAATTGCTTTTTTCAGATCCTCAAATGAATATGCATAGGATATTCTGATATATCCCTCACCACAGTCACCAAAAGCTGTACCCGGAACTACGGCAAGCTTTTCTTCATTAAGAAGTCTTGTTGCAAACTCTTCACTTGTTAATCCGAATTTCTTTATACATGGGAATACATAAAATGCTCCGTAAGGTTCAAAACAAGGCAGATCCATTTTTTTGAACTGATCAAGAAGATATCTTCTACGCTGGTCATACTGCTGACGCATCATTGCAACATCTTCATCACCATTTCTAAGTGCCTCAACGCCTGCATACTGGCTGGTAGTTGGTGCACACATAATTGCAAACTGATGAATCTTAACCATCTGTGCAATTATATTAGCAGGTCCGCAGGCATAACCAAGTCTCCATCCTGTCATTGCATATGCCTTGGAAAAACCGTTTATAAGAATTGTTCTTTCCTTCATTCCAGGAAGAGAAACAATTGATTTATGTTTGCCCTTATAAGTAAGTTCTCCATAAATTTCATCTGAAATAACAAATAAATCTTTTTCCTCAATAACCTTTGCTATTGCCTTAAGGTCATCTTCTTCCATTACAGCACCTGTTGGGTTATTTGGGAAAGGAAGAATAAGTACCTTTGTATTTTCAGTTACCTTTTCAAGAATCTGCTCTGGTGTAAGTCTGAAATCATTTTCACCTTTAAGCTCAATAATTACAGGCTTTCCTCCTGCAAGAATTGTACATGGTTCATATGAAACATAACTTGGCTGAGGAATAAGAACTTCATCAACACCTGGATTTATCATTGCACGAAGTGCAAGATCAATAGCCTCTGATCCTCCTACTGTTATAAAAACTTCATCATCAAAATGATATGTGACATTCTGTGAACGTTTCATATAATTTGATATTTCCTGCTTAAGTTCTTTTAATCCTGCATTTGAAGTATAGAAAGTTTTTCCCTTTTCAAGAGAGTAAATACCTTCATCTCTTATATGCCATGGAGTATCAAAATCAGGTTCACCTACACCAAGTGAGATTGCTCCATCAATAGTCTGAACTACATCAAAAAACTTTCTGATACCTGATGGTTTAATATCCACAACGGTATTTGACAATGGATTTCTCATGGTGTCACCTTCTCTCTGGTATCTTCATATTTAGCTGTCAGGATAGTTCCATGATCCTTGTATTTCTTTAAAATGAAGTGTGTAGCACAGCTAAGTACAGTATCAAGTGGAGCAAGTTTGTTTGTAACAAATCCTGCAACTTCCTGAAGTGTCTTGCCTTCAAGAATAACCATAAGATCAAATCCACCAGACATAAGGTATACACTTGTAACCTCTGGATATTTGTAAATTCTTTCTGCTATATTATCAAAACCAATGCCTCTCTGAGGAGTTACACGTACTTCGATAAGAGCCATAACCTTATCAATATTTGTCTTTGACCAGTCAATCATAGTGTGATATCCACAAATGACTCCCTCATCCTCAAGTGCTCTAAGTTCATTGGCCACATCTATTTCTTCCGCTCCAAGGAGTACCGCAAGTTCACTTACGTTGACTCTGCTGTTCTTTTCAATAGTCTTCAAGATTTCTTCTCTGGTAACCATTTTTTCATCCTCCTAAAATTTTATCTTATATATTTCATCTTCATACGGCTTATCTAAATATCTGCTTTCTTCTTCATTATAAATTACCCGGCCTTTTCCTTCCACAAATTTTCCAATAATTTGTGCAGAAATTCCATTTGATTCAAGTGCATTTACTACCTTTTTTGCATTCGCACTGGCAATCAGAAGGCTTCCCTGTGACATAAGGCTATATGGATTCAATTCAAAAAACTCACATATTTCCACCGTTTCCTGCCTTATCGGAATCTTCTTAAGGTCTATCGTAAGTCCGGCATTTGATGCTTCTGCAAATTCCCACAAAGCCCCCAGTATCCCGCCTGTGGATACATCATGCATGGCACTGATACCGGACTCTATGGCGACTGCAGCCTCTGATTCAATACTCATAAAATCTCTAAACTTAATTCCTTTTTCTATAAACGGAACAGGATATCTTGTTTTAAGCTCATCTATCTTATTATCTGCAATTATGG
>JAILEJ010000365.1 GCA_024688095.1 Butyrivibrio sp. | reverse complement strand
GAACCGGCCTTACTAAAATATCTGTCATGTCCAATATAGCACTCATTATATACAGAAAGCACATCAGTAAAGGGGTCAAAAGAATGTCTGTCATATTCAAGATTTCCATCTGTAACAAACTCTGGAGGAAGTTCACCTCCTTTAGAGGATATTCCAATTCCACCAATCTTTATGTCATTTACAAGTGAATTTTTAGCTTCAAGGTAAATAATTGAATACGCTTTTTCTCCTACCTCGAATTTTCTACAATCACCTGTTTTTATAAGTACATATGTAATACCATCCTCAAGCTTGGTTATACTATCAAACTCTTCTGCTCCATTTTTGGAAACATATTTAAAAGAAAGAACTTTTTTGTCAATTAGTTCTATCAGTTTATCGCCTTCTGAGAATCTGATAAATATCGGATCGTCAGAAACATCAAACAAATTCTCATGATACATAATGAGAACACTTCGGCATATTGAGTTTTCTTTTTCATTAAATAAAATGAAAGGCTTAAGTTGGGCCTCCTGCTCTTTTTGCTGAGCGAGTGTCTCCTCATCTATCTCATCTTCATTTTTCTTCTTGTATTCATCCTCGTATATTTCCTTAGGACTCATCTTTCCAAGAAGAGGTGTAACCGTTCCGTATTCATAATCCACCATAAAGACGTTAGTAAGCTTCGAGGAAGTAACATATAAATTTCTATCTGTTTCAAAAATAACATCATTTGCATTTTCTTCATTTGCTGAAGCCACAAGCTTTGTGCCCTTTGGAATTTCAGTTCCTGAAGAAACATTATCAATCATGTTAAATACAACCAGACTCTTAGATGCCATAGCAGGATTCAGTGTAAGATCCAGCATATTAACAAATTCTGCCTGATATCTTTCCATAATCCCATTTAAAGTATCTATATTATCCTGCATCTGATATGCAAAAAGTTTTGCAATAGTAGCACCTATATCAGGATTTTCTGCATCATAGTGCCACTCAGGCGTATAACTATGAGAAAGTTCTTCTATTCTATTTTCAATATCCTGCACTCTTCTATTATCAACATTTCTCATTTTCATTCCTCAAGCTTCATATACTTTTTGGTTTTTCTATCTATTTATACGAAATACTTTCAAATCAGGGCTATATTTCCTCTTCAATCTCAGGCTCATAATATTCATTTTCTTCTTCTTCAACATCTTCATCAATATTCAGATAGAATGGAAATACAAAATTATCCCTTGAATTTGTTGCTGCAACAACATAGTCAATATTTATAAGCATATATTCATTACTATTAGATAACTGCATATCAATATCAACATCAGATATACGTGGTTCCTGCGCAAGAATAGCCTGACACAAATCTCTCTGCATCATAGACATAGTTGTAGGTCCGGTACTCATAAATGCATAGCCCATTATATTCGTACCAAAATCTGGTCTTGTAAGTCTTTCCGTAAGTCCTGTCATAAGAATTATATATATAGACTCTTTAACACTCTGATTTCCAGAAACAGTCTTTATTCTTCCGGTTGCTTTGTCTATTTCAAAAGGAAATTTAGCTCCTGTTCCAAGGAAACTGTTCTCATCTGTCATAATATTATCTCCAATCTATCAACCAAGCTTTATAGGTGTACCCGATACATTTACTGGTCCACTGCTTTCAAGTTTTAACATTGAATTTCCGGTAAGAGTAACATTACCACCCTCAATCTTAGCTGTATTATTAGATTTTATAGAAGCTGAATTACTAGCTTCCATTGTTATCTTTGTACTCTTTATCTGAAGTGTTCCATTATTACCATTCATTATAAGTTCAAGATTATCCCCCACCTTAATTGTAAGTTTGGTTTTTGCAGTAATTTCCATCTGACCACTTTCAGTCTTCATTACAATTTGGTTCTCACCATCTTTATCTGATATCTTGATTTGTTTCTTTTCATTATTAAGTTCGATTTTATGAGCTTCTGTAGAGGTCTTTATCGTGATTTTATCATTTGCTCCCTGCCCCTCTGCATTATCCTCAAAGGAAATAGTATTTCCATTTTTTGTCTTTATTTCTTTATGAGTATTATTTTCATCTGCCAGCTTCTTGGTAAAATTAAATGTACTCTTTGGTACACTTCCTATAACATAAGGTCTGTTAATATCACCATTTTCAAAAACAACAAGAACCTGATCTCCTACCTCTGGCAAAAAGTACTGTCCCCAGTCCTGTCCTGAATAAGGATATGCAACCCTGGCCCATACCTGTTTTTCTTCCTCATAATCTCTTGCAGTTATAGAGATTCTGATAAGTCCCGGATTACTCATATCGTAGTTTTTGGTAACCTGACCAATAACCACCCCAAACATTCGGTTTTCACCCATATCAGTTTTTTGTATTTGTCTTTGTGATACTTCATCTAATATGTCAAAAAACGGCATTTGTAATTTCTCCTATTCAACCAAAAATCCCCTAAGGACTGTTATTGATTTAAAAATTTAATCCACCGGAAAGAATATCCATACCTGAATTTAAAGCATCATATCCAGACGAAAGTTCATCGGCTCCCTCTGAAAGTTCATCCAAACCTGAAGACAGTTCGTCAAGCCCTGATGTCACGCTGTCAAGTCCTGACATAAGATCAGAATCAAGTCCCAGATCTCCGCCAAGGCCAATTCCTGATGCTCCATCCTGTGGAAGACTTGCAGCCTTACCATATAACTTTGTCTTAAAATTACCATCTAAGTCAAAGAAATGTTCAACTTCTGTAATATAGAATTTATTGGAAATAGCACTTCCTATACCTGATATTTCAACGTAACTTCCAGGCAATAATTCAGGAATACCAATAATTAGCATTTCAAGACTGCCAAGCCTGTAGGACATATCTTCCATTATAGAATTAGCCCTGATATCAGCAGCTTCTTTTGTATCCGTAGAGCTGTCAATATACACCTTTGTCTGGCTTGATATAAGTGATTTTGCTTTACTACCAAGAGAAAGCTTATTTGTATTTTTTACTTTAGATTTAACTACGCTTCCCTTATCAACATCAACACCTCTTACTTCAACAGATCCGACAAGACCGGTTATATCATATTCGATATTATAAGAAAAAATATTACAGGTCTGATCAATCTGAAGTAAAACTTCAGCATTTTCTTTAGCTTTCCTAAAATATACATAACTACCAAGAGAGAAAAATTCATATCCAAATTTTTTTGCTGCTTTTACAATAAAATCATAATCGCTTTCAGAAGTCATTTCTATTCTCTTGGCTGGTGTGTCAGATTCAACACCACCTGCTCCAAAACCTCCTGCTCCACCTGCAAGACCTCCAAGACCTCCTGTCATATCTGCAGCTCCGCCAAGGCCTCCTGTCATATCTGTAGCACCACCAAGACCTCCTGCATCTGATAATCCACCAAGGTCTCCAGCCGAACCTCCAGCAGCAGCTCCCGGTTTGTCAGGAGTTGCACTTACAAGATATTGACTAACAATTCCACTATTAACAAGATTCTGATACACTGTCTGATTAAATATTTCACTAACTGCATCGGAATAATAACTTGATGTCATTCTTTTGGAATAATTATTTGACATCATTATTCCCTTTACGTCCATAGCAGTAATATTTATACCAGATGTTACTGACGGATTACTTTCATATGTAAAAGCAACTCTTGCTATATAACCTCTGAATACCTCTGTTACTTTAATGCCATATCCCATTAGGATTCTGACACTTGAACCAATCATTATATAATTCTTGGCTGCATCAACATCAAAATACTTGTTTTCTTCATCCAAAGCTCCGGATATTGTAAAAGTCGCTATATTGGCTTTATACTCACATGACAGATCAACTGAGAGTTCACTTATACTGTAATTGCTGTTTTTATCATGAACTATATCTTTTTCACTCACATATACATATACGATTGGATTATAAAAACCCTCATAATCTTTTTTGATATTTTCGTAAATATACTTAGCCATTCAAGTCTCCTATTGCCTTCGAGATTATGCTTTCTCCACCATTTGATTTCTTCTGTCCAAACAGATTATATTTATCATTAGCTTTCCAATATTCATCGTATTTCTGTGCAAATATTTCACTGGAATGTTTATATATATTATCATCAGCACAAAGAATAGATATGTCTACCGAAGCTCTGCATGGCTGACCATTTAAATTAAACATTGTATACTGTGCATTTGCCTGATTTAAAACACCCTGATAACACATTTTTCCCCAGTTAAAAGAAATCATACGAAGACCAGGATCTCTAAGTATAGCCATAAATGCTTCAACTTCCTTTTGCACAGAAGTACCCTGATCTGCCCCGGCAAGCTTTTTAATTCCGGTTCCCGCAAGTTTTCCAAGCCTCGAAGCATTCAATGTAAGCTTATCTGAAATAAATGCATCAGGATTACTTGTTTTATCAAACAAAAGCTTGGCAGAAAATATAATATGAGCCTGTGACTGAAGATAAGATGAACTTCGCTCATCAGTATCTTCTTTTATGTCTTTACCGAAAATGGTTGTAGCAAATTTACCACCACCATATCCACCAATCCTTATTTCACTTGGATTGAACATTACTTCATACTGTTTCTTTACTGCACTGCTTAAATACTTGCCGATAGCATTATCTTTGTTCATACCGGTATTATCCTTTTGCAACTTATTTGTCAGTGACTCTATATTTGCTTTAAATTCTTCACCAATATAGGATTTTGCAAAACTATCTGTAAAACCGGAAATGCCTTTAAGAGATGCATTGGAATTATATTTTTTCATATCTGTTTCCTCGACATCTCTTTTTCTTATATCAGTAATTTCTATAATAGCTTTGGCAGTTACACCAAGTGTATCCCCAAGCAGTTTTTCTCCGTAATCCAATACTTCCATAAATACACCTCAATAATCAAAAACTAATAAAATTATTGTTATTCAAGAGCTTCTTGCCCATACCAGCCATTCCAGTACTAAGACTATCTTTAAATACAGCGTCAAAGGAATCTGTCCAGTACTTTTCATCATAATTAAATGTATCTATAGTTCCATTCTGTTCCATTGTAAGATCAA
>JAILEJ010000351.1 GCA_024688095.1 Butyrivibrio sp. | reverse complement strand
TTTTGCTCCAAATGAATCTGCGCTCATCTGCTTTCTGATACTTCTAAGTGCATTCTGTCCTTTCTCTGATGTGAGTATTCTAGAATAAAGCATACTATTATTATTAAACGGAACTACCAGTTCTGATTCATTTGTAACAATTGCAACATCTCCTGCCCCGTCATAGCTATTAATATCAAACTCATTTTCCAGTTCTTTTACTGTGTAGAGTCTGTTAAGTACATATTTCACATTTTTGTCATGATAAACAGGCAGGCTGAATAAAAGTCCTGAATTTTCTGAATAAGAAATTGACTCATATCCTCTGAAAGCATCTACTATTCCGCTAAATTCTGCACTTCCAAACTGTTTACCAACAAGTGCCTTACCTGTAATATCTGATAGGCCGTATATTCCTTCAATAGAATCACTTTCAAGAAACTCCATTCCTGTACTACCTTCATCTTCTATGTTCATATAGCTAATAAGATTCTGCATCTCATCAAACTGTGAATTTATTCTCTCATATGCTATATCAGATATAGCCTCAGCATGATATGCAACCTGACTTCCCAATGTTGTACTTAAAATGCTTCTCATTCTTAATATCAGCAAAATACCGACAGCCAGCAGCATTAGCAGGAATAAAACTATTATTACTATTAACTTTGTATCTCTACAAAAGCTTTTTTTATTCATCCACAATTACCCCTTTTAAATACCACTTAAGTCCGTACATAAATGTTTCATCAGGAATTTTTTCATCTTTGCCGCAGACAAGCTCACCTTCATTTGTATATAATTCTCCATTAAAAACATCCTTTTTCTTAAGATCAACTTTGGCATTTATTATTCTTCGTTTACTGGTATTACTCACCTTTGAGGAAAGCATTCCAAGTCCTACAGCATTTTCATTAATTCCATACATTTTGTAATTTCCTATATCAGTCATTCCATTTGTATAGATTTTTACTGTATCTTCAAATATGGGTTTATAATCGCACCATGTAATAGTAAGACAGTTGTCAGATATATTATCTTTTTTATCTGAACCTATAAACATTATTCCCTTTGAATCCGCATATTCGGCAAAAATATCGCTTTTTATTCCATAGGCAAGAACATCAATGTTCTTTTCCTCAATATATTTATCAAGTACATCCTTTGCCTCACCATCATCTTCCACATTTGCAACATATAGCTCCAGCTCCGAATTTACCGACTGCATTCCAAGAATAAAAGCATTTGCATTAATTACTTCTTTATCGTTTATTTTATCAGCTATATAAAGAATTTTACCTGTTTTTGATTCAGTAGCTGCTATTATTCCTGCAAGATATTTAGCCTGATAGAGTCTGAAATCAAAAGTTTTATAATTTTTTGAATGTACTATACCGCCAAAATCTTCTACATAAAATGCCTTGTTATTACAATTTCCAATAACATTACAGATAGACTCATCCATCCATATTCCGCTTACTATAATGATTCCATAATCATCGTCTTTATCTTTTATTCTGGTAAGATTTTCCCAGATAGTATCATTATCACATTCATAGAATTCAACTGCAGCATCATACTCTTTACCTATTTCTGTAACTGCTTTTTGTAAATTATCAACACTTCCGCTTTGATACTGCGGATTATCATTTAGATATACACTTATATGTGTCCTGTCATCCTTATATAATTCCACTACTATGACAGATACTATAATTATGATCATAAGAATGAACGTTATAACAACTCTGGAGATCAGAGACAGTCCATTTTGATTATTATTCATATATTTCAACTCCCTCTACATACCAGTCCATATTGTTAATAATTTCTGTATCAGTCATCCATTCGCCATCTTCAACTCTTACTTTGCCTTTATTATCACGTATTTCATTAGAAAATACGTCCCAGATTCCTGCTGACATAATACCCTTCATTTCATAGGTGATCTGAGTATCATAAATTATATCTTCCGTATTCTTTATTTCAGAAAGTCCTATTATACCGGTTTCAACGCCTGCCCACACAAATGACCCCTGCAACTTTTCCTGTCTGCACAGAGAAATCATTTCAGCAAAAAAGGTGGCAAAATCCACTTCACATGAAGTAACTGCATTTTCAGGATATAAATCCTGTACATTCATAATATGACCAATTATCTTTATTCCTCTTTTATTTGCCACATCACACGCACCAAGATTATCAATATAATATGTCATAATATCAATGTCAGAATTATCAAACAGTTCCTCTGCCTTAGAGTAACTTTCTGTGTACTTTTCCTTTGATTCGCAGTAAGAAACTTTTACAACTGCATCCTTGTTAATTAAGTCCACACCTCGTGCAAATGCATTAATGTTTGCGATTGCATCTGTACTGTTTCTTGCTGCAATATATCCTATTTCATTTGTCTTAGTTACATTTCCGGCAATTATTCCTGCCAGAAAACTTGCCTGGTACATTCTTCCGCGAAGTGCGACAAGATTGGGAGCATACTTACTTCCGTTATATTGAAAAAAATATACAGTGGGATATTGATGGGAAAGATTTTTTATCTCATACTGAAATTCTTCAGTAGCAGAGATAATAATGTTACACCCATCCTCAATAAGTAAGGCAGTCTCATCTTGAACATTGTGGGTTTCAACACCATCCCTAAACTCAATTTCCAGAGCCTGTTCTTCCTTTATACTTTCAAGATCTTCATACAATGCCTGCGTATAGGCATGGTTATTCCTGTAACCGCCAGATATAACGCCTACTTTGTAATATGCAGTGTCGCTTAAAGTATTAAGTTTATTACCATTATCGTCTAATCCTATTAAGAAGATTCCTGCAATTATTATCATAATAATAGCT
>JAILEJ010000059.1 GCA_024688095.1 Butyrivibrio sp. | reverse complement strand
GCATAATCATCATTTAACCAGTTACGAAGCAAATTGGCTGCAGCTTCCGGATTTTCATCAATAAACTTCTCAATAAGTTTCTTAGTCTCAGAACCCTCATCCATTTCAATATTCTCGAGAATTTCTTCTTCAGGCTGAGATTCAAGAAGCTGCTCAACAGAAAGTTCTTCCGGTTCTTCCTCTTCCTGCTCCTTCTTGACATACATACTTCTGAATATAACAAATGCAAGAAGTGCCAGTATGATGATAATAAGCAATATCTGAAGTACATCTGTAATGGTTATATTTGATCCAGTTGAATCAAAGAAAACATATTCATCGTATGTTGCTATAGTAATATTTGCATTTTCTATACCTGTTGCATTTGCAACAAGACCTGTAAGCTTTGTATTAGAATCCTCATCAAGCACCTGAAGAATAGGATTTGAATTCTGTGCTTTAAACTCAGCATAAGTAAGACCATCATGATCATCAGCCTTATACTCATCTTCCATAATTACAGTATAATTAACAGCTGAAACTGAAATTGAGGAATTCTCATAATTTACAGCACCAGGCTGTGACTTTGTAACAGTTATTTTTTCATTTGGAAGATAATCATAGGACTCTTCTGAAACTGAAGTTGTTGAATCCTGATAATCCTCAGTTACATAAGTTGTCAGATCATCTTCATTTGTATCCGTTCCAGGAACTCCATCAACACCATTTGTACTTTCTGAACTATAAACATCCGAATGACTAAATACACCCTGTGACATTCCTTCAGGAGGTGTATATGTATGCTCTGTTTCCTCAACCTCTGAGAAATCAAGATCCAGATTACTTGCAACTTCTACAGAATCATAAAGATTTGTTCCAAGAAGAACCTTTTTAACTTCTGATTTTATAAGCTGTTCAGCTTTTTGCTTCAGACTAAGCTGTGAACTTGCAAGTCCAATAGAGGATACCTCTTCACTTCCGGAAAAGAGCATATTTCCTGTAGTATCCATAATCGTAATGTTTTCAGTGTTTTCATTACCAAGTGCTGTAGCAATTGCTTTCGCAAGAAATGCAGCATTATCTTCATTAAAGTTTTCAGGATCAGAAATCTGCAAGAGAACACTTGCTGAAGAAGGTTCTGTTCCCGCTATAAGCGTTCCGTCATCATCTGGAATATTAAGTTCTACATGCGCAGTTTCAATTGCATCAAAATAAACAAGGAAATCATTTTCCAGTTGTTTTTCCAGATATACAACATATTTCTTTTTCTTATCAGATTCGGTAGTTGAAAAGCTTCCAGAGGTTACATTATCAATACTGTAATCTGCAGCCGGTATACCATTAGATCCAAGTAAAAGATTTGCCTGAGATTCCTGATTTTTAAGAACCTGAATCTCTAATCCATCATCAGAAACCTTGTACTTGATAGACTCTGCCTCAAGAAGTTCTATTACTTCAGATGCCTGAGCTGTTGACTCTGCATTCATCAGTAAAATATACTGAGGCCTTGTCAGAATGCTGACCAGAATAACGATAGTTAAAACTACCGCAGCCGCAACTGATATGATAATTGTTTTTTGTCTTGTACTGAATTTGTTCCACCAGTCAAGTACTCTTTGTAATAATTCCCTGAGTCTTTCCTGCATTTTTCCCTCTTTTCTCCGTATAATGCCTGCGGAGGCAAAACTTTTCTGTATTTCTCCCCAAAATATAACCGATAAGGCTGATCAAAAGCCTAATTAACTGATTAGTTTAAATCTGCATCTGCATAATGGTATTATATGCTTCAAGCACTCTGTCTCTTATTGCAACAGTATACTGAAGTGCAGTAGATGCCTTTGATAAAGCAATCGTAAGATCATGAGTACTGTCTGTTTCACCAAGTGCCCATTTGATTTCCTCATTTTCAGCATCTGACAAATATGAATTTGTCGTATTGATATTCTCTCTTGCCTTGTCAAAAAGAAGTGCAAATGTACCATCATTTCCCACCTGATCAGCAAAAGGCGATCTCTCTTTGCTGTATCTTTCTTCCTGACTTTTTATAATCTCTGAAGTAACGTTTCTTAAATTTGTAATACCTACATCTGCCATTAATTTTCCCCCGAAAATCAAAAATGAAATAAATGTTTATGTTTAATATCTAAATATCTTTCTTCATAACACTACTTATGACTGGCCTCCAGCCTCAAGTCCTCTTGTAGCAATATTTTTACTTGCTGTAAATGCCGTTGCATTTGCTTCATAAGCTCTGCTTGCATCAATAAGGTTTGTCATTTCAGTAATTGTATTTACATTAGGATATGTAACATATCCATTCTCGTCTGCATCAGGATGTGACGGATCATAGACCATGTTGTAGTCTGTCCATCTGTCATTCTGAACTGTGGAAACTTTTACACCAGTTCCCGAATATCTTTGCAGCCTTTCATTAAGTATCTTATGAAACTGACTTTGAGAATTTTTCTCTGCAAAAGTAACAACCTTTCTGGTATAAACGCCGCCGGTTTCAGTTCTTGTTGTATTAGCATTTGCAATATTTTCAGAAATAATATCCATTCTGAAACGCTGTGCTGTCATACCTGATGAATTTATACTAAATGAATCAAAAATATTACCAGTACTCATATACAATTCCCCTCTATGTGCTGATTAAAAGCTGCCATATTAAATAAAACAAATTACTGCATTGCTGTCCTAAGATCATTAAATTCATGTGTTACACAGTTCATAAGTCCCTGGTACTTAAGCTGATTGGCTGCAAGTGTAACGTTTTCTGTATCAATATCCACGTTATTTTTATCAATTCTATAGGAATAATCATCATAATCCTGGACAACTGCAGGATTTAGCTGATTGAGCTTCTCATTAACACTTGATACCTTGGAATCCATGCTCTTATATCTTGAGTCGCCAAGTGCTTTTTGAAGCTCTTCTTCAAATGCAATATCCTCTCTCTTATAGCCGGGAGTATCAACATTGGCAATATTGTTGGCTATAACCTCATTACGAAGCCAGGAAGCATCCGCCGCCTTATCCATTACATTGATATAATCGAAAGCATTTGACATAAACATAAACCAGCCCTCCAAAAAGAAAAAACAAAACTTTAAAATCTACAATGATAAGTTCTATTATCAGATTCCTGTGTTTTCATTAATTCTCACAAGAATACATAATTTCCCATATTTATTCCACATTAATAATATATTAAGATTTTTATAGCTAAATTACAAGACATTTATGCAAAAAAGCACACTTTATGTTGTGTTTTTTTAGTAAGTCACGCACAAGATTATGTGTTAAATCCCTTTTTTTTATAAAAAAGCAAAAGGATTTATCGTTTATCGATAAATCCTTTTATAACAACCCATCCTTGGTATATTACAATCTAAAATTCAGACCCTGATCCTGATATTACTTTTTTAATATATCGGATGATTCTTTATTTATTTTGAGACTCTTTTAATTTTTCTATCTCGTCAAATACTACATCATTTAATACCTTAATATATGTGCCCTTCATTCCTGAAGACCTTGACTCAATAACACCGGCACTTTCAAACTTTCTAAGTGCATTAACAATAACACTTCTTGTTATTCCAACTCTGTCAGCAATCTTACTTGCTACAAGTACGCCTTCCATTCCTCCAAGCTCATCAAATATATGAATAATAGCTTCCATCTCCGAAAATGAAAGTGTACTTATGGCTGATTTAACAACCTGAAGCTTTCTGTTTTCTTCAGCACTTTCTTCGTTAACAGCCCTTAGCATTTCAAGTCCTACAACCGTAGTTCCGTATTCACATAAAATAATATCATCTATATCATATGGCATATTACACTTATAAATAAAAAGTGTTCCAAGTCTCTCACCTGCTATCTCTATTGGTGTAATTATGGCCTGATACTTTGAAGTATCAATATTTTCAAATCCAAGTGTAGCAAGATTTACATTTTCCTTGGTAGAAAGAATTGTCAGAAGTCTTTCATTGAGCATCGGATCAATGAATCCTCCGACCTGATCTACAAGCATATCACTAAGTGACTCTACATCTCCTGTTTCACCAACACCAAGCACCTTACCTTTGCGGCTTATAACAAGCATATTTGATGCCAAAATATCGCATAAAACTTTACAAATATCGTTAAAAACAACCTTTCCAGAATTACTGTTATGAAGAAGTTTCCCTATTTTTCTGGTCTTATCCAGAAGCTGTACACTACTCATAATGTCTCCTTTGAATCCGTTAACTTTTTTACACTATTGTTATATTATCACAAAAATAATAGTGCTTCAATTTAAATTAAGTGTCAAAATATGAAAATTATGTTAAATTTTCCGAAAATTCAGATATTTTAAAAATAATAAAAAAACACCTGGGTATCAATTACCCAGATGTCTTCAAATCAAATCTTATAAAATCAATCCTGTTTATCTTCCTTAGGCTTATCCATTACATGTCCGCATTCAGGATTATTGCAAACAAGTTTGTTGCTCTTTATCAGCATTACTCCTCCGCACTTTGGACATGGAATCTTAGATGGCTTCTGCCATACCATAAAATCACATTCCGGATTATTTTCGCATCCGTAATATATTCTGCCTTTCTTGGTACGTCTTAAAACAACCTCTTTACCACAGACAGGACAAGGAACACCTATTTTCTCAAGATACGGCTTTGTATTTCTGCAATCAGGAAATCCTGGACATGCAAGGAATTTTCCATGTGGTCCATACTTAATAACCATATTTCTTCCGCAATTTTCACAAATTACATCAGAAACTTCATCAGCAATATCAACCTTCTCCATCTCTTCCTGCGCTTTTTCAAGCGTATCATTGAAATCAGGATAGAAATTTTCAATAACAGTCTTCCACTTAATACTTCCATCAGCAATTCCATCAAGAAGAAGTTCCATATTTGATGTAAAGTTTACATCAACAATCTGTGGAAATGCATCGTTCATCATCTTATTAACTGCTGAACCAAGCTCTGTTACATAAAGATTTTTATTTTCCTTGGTTATATATCTTCTTGCCATTATAGTTGTAATGGTTGGAGCATATGTACTTGGTCTTCCAATTCCAAGAGTCTCAAGATCATGTACCAGAGATGCTTCTGTATAATGAGCTGGTGGCTGTGTAAAATGTTGCTTTGGATCTGTATCATCAAGTGAAAGAACTGACTTTTCATCAAGTCCCTTTGAAAGTGTGTTCTTCTCTTCTTCCTCGTCGTTATCAAGCTGATATACATTCATAAATCCAAGGAATACAGGCTTTGAAGCAGATACTGTAAATCTATGTTCGCCGGCATCTATCTTTACTGATGTTGTTTCATATTTAGCTGCTGCCATCTGACTCGCAACAAATCTGTTCCAGATAAGCTGATAAAGTCTGAACTGATCTCTTGAAAGATATTCTTTAACAACAGTTGGCGTATTATTTACATCAGTTGGTCTTATTGCTTCATGCGCATCCTGAATATTAGCACCTTCTTTTTTGGCTGTTACAGAAGTTGCAAGATAATCCTTACCAAAGGCATTTGTTATATAATCAGCAGCCATAGCCTGTGCTTCATCAGATATACGTGTCGAATCTGTACGAAGGTAGGAAATAAGACCTACACCGCCCTTACGTCCAAGCTCAATACCTTCATATAACTGCTGTGCTGTACGCATTGTCTTCTGAGTTGAAAAATTAAGTTTTCTTGATGCCTCCTGCTGAAGTGTTGATGTTGTAAAAGGAAGTGGAGCCTTCTTTGTTCTCTCGCCCTTCTTTATTTCAGATATCTCAAATTGTTCTTTTTCGATATCCTTAAGTATCTTTTCTACATCTTCCTTACTCTTAAGCTCGACTTTGCCCTTCTTTGTTCCATAATAATGTGCAACAAGCTTTTTCTTTTCGCCCTTTACTTTTAAAATGGCATCAAGTGACCAGTATTCCTCAGGAATAAATGCATCAATCTCGGCTTCCCTGTCACAGATGATCTTTAGTGCAACCGACTGAACACGACCAGCACTAAGACCTCTCTTTATCTTCTCCCATAAAAGAGGTGAAATACTGTAACCAACAATTCTGTCAAGAACACGTCTTGCCTGTTGTGCATCCACAAGATTCATATCTATTTCGCGAGGATTCTTAAGAGACTCCTTTACAGCATTTTTAGTAATCTCGTTAAACGTAATTCTGGAAACTTTTTTATCAAGCTTATCAAGATTCAAAGCTGTAATAAGATGCCATGAAATAGCTTCACCTTCACGGTCAGGGTCAGTTGCGAGATATATGTGATCTGCCTTCTTAACCTGCCTTCTAAGTGCAGCAAGAAGTTCACCTTTTCCTCTTATCGTTATATATTTAGGCTCATAATCATTCTCAATATCAACCCCCATCGTGCTCTTTGGAAGGTCTCTTACATGCCCGTTACTGGCTGCAATCTCATAATTATCACCCAGGAATTTCTTTATTGTTTTTACCTTAGTTGGAGACTCAACTATTAGCAAATTCTTTTTTACTGCCATTAATTATTCCTCTTAAAAAAATCTTTTTTTAAATCTTATCAAATTCAGAATATACACTAAAATATTTATTTTAGCAAGAAATAAAAATTTTTTTTAAATCTGACGTATGTATGATATAATTGTTTTATCGTATATTTTTAGGAATTGTTCAGAAAATTCACATAATTATTTTGGACAAGTTCCCAGTATTTTCTTATTCTACACAACATAACCGAAAGGGGGAACTTCTTTATGAAGGGTAATGTTCTCGTAGGACAGTCAGGTGGGCCCACTGCTGTCATCAATTCAAGTTTGGCCGGAGTATTCAAAACAGCAATGGATAGAGGTTTTAGCAAGGTATATGGTATGCGTTATGGTATACAGGGCTTCCTCGACGAGCAGTATGTAGATTTATCTGACTACATCAAAAACGAATTGGATCTAGAGCTTCTTAAGAGGACTCCATCTGCATTTCTTGGAACTTGCAGATACAAGCTTCCTGCAATTCACGAAGACAAAACTATCTATGAAAAAATCTTTGCTTTACTTGATAAAATGGATATAGAAGTATTCATTTATATCGGTGGAAATGATTCTATGGACACAATCAAAAAGCTTGCTGATTATGCTATTTTAACAGGTGCTAAGCAGCGCTTCATAGGTTGTCCAAAAACAATTGATAACGATCTGGCACTTACAGATCACACTCCTGGATATGGAAGTGCTGCTAAATATATTGGTACTTCTACCAAGGAAGTTATTCGTGACTGTCTTGGATTCTCATATCAGAAGAAAAATGTTACTATCATCGAAGTAATGGGACGAAATGCCGGTTGGCTTACAGGTGCTACTGCTCTTTCAAAGGGTGAAGATTGTGATGGCCCTGATCTCATTTATCTTCCAGAAGTATCATTTGACGTTGATAAATTTACAGACGCTGTTGAAAAGCTTCTTAAGAAAAAAGATGTTGTTGTTGCAGCCGTTTCAGAAGGTATAAAGAATGCTGAAGGCACATATATCTGCCAGTTCTCAGCTGGTTCAGAAACTGCTGATGCTTTTGGTCATATACAGATGACTGGTACTGCTTCATACCTTGCAAATCATATTCATGAAAAGCTCGGCTGCAAAACAAGAGCTGTTGAATTCTCAACACTCCAAAGAGCCGCTTCTCACCTTGCAAGCCGTATCGATATAAATGAAGCTTTCATGGTAGGTGGTGCTGCTGTAAAGGCCGCTGATGAAGGTACATCAGGTGTAATGGTTGTTATCGACAGATTATCAGATGATCCTTATCAGAGTTCAACAGGTGTTTATGACGTTCATCGTATTGCAAATGGTGAAAAACTTGTTCCAAGAGAATGGATCAATAAAGAAGGCAACTATGTAACAGATGAATTCATTAGTTATGTAAAGCCTCTCATTCAGGGCGACTACTCACCAATGATGGTTGAAGGTCTTCCACGACACCTTACAATGAATTCAAAAGGTTACAAGGACGAATACAAAAAATAATATATTAAAATAATTAAAAGCATGTGCATGATTATATTTCTGATTAGAAATTTATAATCCTGTACATGCTTTTTTGTTGTCAGAAATTATTAAAAAACCGTTTTTCCTATTATTCCATCTGTTCCAAAACAGCCTCTGCTCTTATACTTCCATGTTTTGCTGCATATTTAAGCCATTTTTTTGCCTTTTCAAAATTCTTCTTGCCATCAAAAGCTCCTGTAAAATATCCTTCTCCAAGCTTTTCTGCTGCATCAATATTACCCTTTGCAGCAAGGTCAACAAGCTTTAAAAATTCTTCATTATCTGATAGCATATTACATTACCTCAACTGCTTTTGCGGCAAAACGTTTTCCAAATATTTTGAAATTCTCTTTATATTTTTCCATATCGTTGTGCTTTTCAAGATTACTGTTTACAGCAACAGGTCCAAGGTGAATACATGGACTTCCACATGAACCGCCACCCGAATAGCATAACATACCGTTTACCATTTCCATTGTAAGAATTGACTGGATAACAACATCTCCGCCTCCATGTGTGTACTGTTCAGTAGCAAATGCACCACCGAGCTTTCCGCCAAAGCCAAGTTTACCACCATTATTCATCATCCAGGAATGAATGTCCGGTGTCATAAGTGCTGCATATGAAGGAGAACCAACAACAACGCCTTTTGACTCCTTTACAAAGTCTTCATCTACACTATCTATGAAAAAAGCTTTAGCCTCGACATCAGCTACCTCTCCCATTCCTTCTGTAATCCATTCTGCTGCCATTTTTGTGTTTCCTGTTTTTGAATCATAAATAACTGCAAGTTTCATTCAAGTTCCCCTTTCCTTTATCATTTAATAAATCACAAAAACCATTTTAACATATATAAAAACATTTATCTTGAATAATTCAAATCTAAGGAGTATTATTTCATCTAGCACTATTAGAAAAGAAGTTTTATTTATTATGAAAAAAGAAAATAGCATATCCCTCACAGAGGGTTCATTATGGAATAATATTATTCGATTCAGTATTCCGCTCATGTTGTCAAATCTTTTACAGGTACTATTCAACATGGCGGATATTTCTGTCGTAGGAACTTTTTCCGGGCCTGAAGCGCTTGGAAGTGTCGGTTCAACAGTTACCCTTGTAGCACTTTTCACATCAGTACTTATGGGCTTTTCAACTGCAGCCAATGTACTTACAGCATTTTATATAGGTGCAGATAATCGCACTATGATAAAAAAGACAGTTCACACAAGTTTTATTTTATGCCTGTCAGCTGGAATTCTCATATTATTTACAGGTCTTATTTTCAGCAGGCCAATTCTTTCTATATTAAATACGAAAGAAACCCTTATAGATGGCGCTGTTCTTTATATGCACATATATTTTCTGGGAATGCCTGCTCTTGCAATATATAACTTTGGAAATTCTGTACTTAGCGCTTCCGGAGATACAAAAAGGCCTTTAAAATACCTGACAATTTCAGGTGTAATAAATGTAATCCTTAATCTCCTTCTTGTATGTGTATTTAAAATGAGCGTAGATGGTGTTGCAATTGCAAGTGTAATATCACAGTACATTTCTGCAATTCTTATTATCGTAACCCTTCTAAAGGAAAAAAGTGATTTTAAACTACAGTTTTCAGAAATAAAATTAGATATCGAAATAACAAAAAAATTCCTGTCTCTTGGAATCCCTACAGCAATACAAAATGCAATATTCCAGTTTGCCAATCTTTTTATTCAGGCAGGTGTAAACTCCTTCTCTCCTGTTGTTGTAGAAGGAAACTCTGCCGCAACAAACGCTGATGCACTTGTTTACGATGCCATGGCTGCATTCTATGCTGCCTGTACAAGCTTCATGAGTCAGAACATGGGAGCACAGCAAAAAAGGCGGGCATTAAAAAGCTATCTGGTCTGCCTGTTATATTCCTTTTTAACAGGACTGATACTAGGCGTTGGACTGGTTGTATTTTCAAAACAGTTTTTATCCCTGTTTACGCATGATAATGCTGTTATAAAGGAAGGAATGTACAGACTTACCATAATGGGATTTTCATATGCTGTAACCGCCTTTATGGATGCCACAATTGCAGCCTCAAGAAG
>JAILEJ010000309.1 GCA_024688095.1 Butyrivibrio sp. | reverse complement strand
GCGTAATGAACGTGTGAACTTCATGTTAAATCATAATAACTTAGTTTATGAGAAAACAGATCCTACTACTGGAAAGAAATACCTCTGCGTTACTATGTATGCTATTTGGGATGAATATCCTGAAATCTTTGCTAAAGACTTTACTCTAATGTCAAATGATGCTGTTCTTACAAATTCTGATACATTTAAACAGGCAGTAATCGATAACTATGTTACTACAAAAGATTATGAACAAAATTATAAGAGTGATGAGACTCTTATGGTTACAGTTGAAAATCTTGATTATGATGCTATTAAAGCAATTGGTCACGGTGGAGAAGATATAGGCACTATATCTGTTACTGTAAAAGTAGTAGATGAAGTTGGAAATGAGTCCTATGATACTTGTGATGTTACTATTATTTCAAGTACAGGTATGACATCTAGAGTAGATGGTGAAAATGCACCATTATATGTAAGATTTGTAGATGAAAAGAATTGGCTTAAAAATGATTTCTGGAAAATTATTTTTAATGAAGGTAAGTATTCTTTATCACAAGTAACAAATCCTGGAAATAGTAATACACCTTTAACCAATATGGAATTTATTTGTGAAGCATATGAATTATGGTTAACACAAACAGGTGTAAGCTCTGATGTTGAAAAAATGCTTGATGGTATTTGTAGTGATGAAACTATAAATAAATTAAAGAGTTTAGATACTTCAGAAACAAACCTAGAGCGTGTTACAAAAAATAATGTAAAACAAGGAGCTATGGAGCCTTATTCTAAGTGGTATTTAAATCCTCAGTTAGTTTATGATATTAATGAATCTTTTGAGGATATTGTTTCGAATTTCGATAGTAGTTATACACTAGATCATACTGATATTTTATAAGTTTAAGACTATATATTAGCACATGGTCCAGGAAGTATTGAGGAGGAAGGCGCAACTGAAGCTTTATCGGTATGGGGTAGAAACAATTGTACAACTTCTGATTCAAATCCTGGTCCAATACATTATTATTATATAATTTGGTGACCGCTAAAGAGACTTTGGAGAATACTCCAAGGTCTCTTTTTTTTAGAAGTTATACATGATGATGAGAGATGTATAGCTTTTAAAAAGAAGTGTTATTAATTTTTAAATAGAAACCACGAAACTGTTTTCTAGAATTTTGGGTTTTTATATAATATATATAGAATAGACCAGTACATAAAGGCGGTTGATTACTATGAAAAATGTAAAATATATGAGAAAAATTACATATATAGCACTTACTTTAGTGGTTTTGTGTACAGCTATTCCGGTAAAGGTAGATGCTGCTTCAAAATTGAAGATAAAGTCATTTGTTGAATCAACTTATACTACAGATCAAGTGGTAAAAATAAATCTTAAAGCTTCTGGAACAAAATCTTATAAGGTTTATATTTCTACAAAAAAGAATAAATCTTTGCAGAAGGTAAAGTTTAAAAAGAATGATAACGGAAAAAATGAAACATTTACTATTAAAAAATGTGGCTCTAAGAAAATCAAGGCAAACAAGACTTATTATGTGAAAGTAGAATTGTATTCTAAAAAGAATTTTGAAGGTAAAAAGGTAAGTAAGAACTATAAGGTACATAGTCAGAGCATGCCTATCTATTCTTCGGCTATATCATCAAGCAGTCAAGTAGCTTCTTCTGTAACAAGTACAATTACACCAACACTAATTAGTAGTGTAACAAGTTATGGTCAGTGGGAAAATGTTGGAACACCAATTTCAACTCAAGAATATGGTAGTGCTGTAACTGAAACTGAAAATCTATATAATGGTGTCGCTATGACATTGTATTATGATTTTGATGAAAATGGAAATAAAGGAGAAGTAGGTGCTTTTGGATATAATACAACATATGTCCCATTTGCTGGATATGAGAATGTCTCTTTATGGTATTTAGGAAGTAACATTCTCCCATGTGGATATCAAATCGGTTTATTAGAAACTGAAACAACGCCAGTATATAATGTGACAACACAGGATATGAGTACTGCATATCGAACCGTAACTGAATATAGAAGATATTCTGATGGAAGTTCAGAACAAGTTTCTCATACAGAAACTTATGCTGATGTTTATAACACAACATCTATTGTTTCTAGAGAACTTGCAGATGAATCTGAGTTTCTGGTGTCTTATACTTATCATATTGACCAATATTATGCTCAGCTCTTTGATTATGCTAATGGTGAAGAAATTGCTTTATATGGATATTCTTCAGGCCATGGTTTATATTTTTCAAATAATACTTGGTATGAATGGGCATTAGATAAAGAATCTACGGTAATATTTGATTATTCACGCTAAAACGAGAAATGGCATCCAAGAAGAATTTGTGTTTATATGATTTTGAGTTTTCTGTGTTAAGAGATTATTTGAATTCCTCCTTTAGAAAATCAGTAAAAAGAAAGCAAACTGAGAGTAGATTTGTTGCTGAAGTTTCTGCAACCGAAGAATCTATAGCAGCAGGAAACCATGTTACTTTATCAGAATTAAAAACATCACCAAATATATAAAAAATGCTCCCGACATCGGTATGTACCCAGAATCCTAGGCACATATCCTTTTGTTGGGAGCTTTCTTTATACTTATATTTCCATTATCAAATCTTTATACTGCAGACTGAATTCTACAAACAAATCTTTATCCAGCATATTGAATGCCATCTAATAGATTTTCTGCAAGTTGTTCATTGATTATTGGCTCGTAGTTAGAGTTTAGTTCAAAGGTGACGCCGACATAGGTGCCGTCTTCGCGTTGGAAGATAACCGTATCAGTACCATTGGTGCGATAGAAGGTTAGCTTTGTTCCATTTGTAATAATAGTGTCTGAACCAAGT
>JAILEJ010000277.1 GCA_024688095.1 Butyrivibrio sp. | reverse complement strand
AGCATCTCCATATATTTTTTTCAGATTCCATGGACTATTTTTATATTCTTCACTGGAACCAAAAATATAGGAAAATTCTTCACTACCAAATCCGCCTTTTTCAGGAGATTCCATTAATATCTCCGGGTCTGCTGCAGGAGAAAGCGCAGCAATTTTTGAAAATACATCTTTGTATCTCATCCCATTTAATAAAGCACCATATCCACCCATAGAAATGCCTGCGATATATGTATCTTCTCTTTTTTCAGATAATCTAAACATATCTCTGGTTCTTTCTATAAGCTCCTTGCCAATAAATTCACTATAATTGGCATTTCTCTCAGGATGATCAATATAAAAAGAATTCTGCCCGTTTGGCATTACTACAGCAATTCCTTTTAATTCTGCCTGTTTTCTTATACTGAGCATTGTATATATACTGGTATAATCTCCACTATATCCAGGCAGAAAGTAAACTGCCTTGTAAGGCGGCTTTGCATCAGATCCAAATGGTCCTTTTTCAGGCATAAATACAGCAACAGAAACGTTTTGTTTAATTGAATCTGAGAGAAAATGTATTTCAGAAAAAGACATACTCAGCTCCTTTTTTCAATTTTATCAAGTATCCATTCGATACCTCTCATGATATATTGATTCCAGAATTTCCAATCATGAATACCAGGGCCTTCTTCATATTTAAAATCAGCGTTATTCTTTTCAAAAAATTCCTTCATATCTACATTATTCTGATACAAAAAGTCCTCGGTACCTACTGCCATATATATAGGAGGAATATCTCTTCCTTCATTTTTGAGCTTTGTATAGAGAACTTCAGGATTTGCATCAGATTCTTCTACCTTTGAAAGATCTCCAAAAACTTCCCTGTAATAATCATAATTGGCCATTTCATTAGACTGGCCTTCTTTCATATTTGAAAGCTCATGAATAATTAAAGCTGAAGAAAGCGATACTGCGCCTCCAAAAGTATCAGGATAGGCAAGTGCTGTATGCATAGCACCAAATCCGCCCATAGATAATCCGGCTATAATAGTATCTTCCTTTTTATCAGAAAGGTTAAAAAGCTTTCTTGTATAATTAACAACCTCTTCTCCTGCATAGGTTCCATACTGACAACCTGTTGCTTTTCTGTCCAGATAAAAATTGTTGCCCGTGGATATCATAATAACTGCCATATTGAAGGCAATTGCAATATCTTCTGCGATACCATTGTATTCCCAGTCACAATCATTTCCAGAAAATCCATGCAATAGATATAATGTTTTCATCCCTCTTTTATAATTCTTATTATCTCCCACCATAATTTCAGGAACATCGTTTGGTATAACATATGAAATATCTACCTGTCCAGCACGTGCCATTGAATAAAATCTTAGTCTTCCTGTTGCCATCTTTTTTTATCTCCTTTTAAAAATCATCTGCGCAAAATCTTTAAAGCATTCTCTCCACACATTCCAGTCGTGAGTTCCCTTATATACTTTACTCACGCAGGATATACCTTTTTCTTCACAAATCATATTATCACCAATAAACTGTTCCATAAAGGGATCCTTATCGCCAATAGCTCTAAAAAAAGTAGAAAAAGAACTATTAAATTTATCAGCATCATCCATTACCTTAAGATGCACGTTGGAACTTTCTTCATGACCTGACATATCAAGTTCGCCTGAGCTTATCCAGTCACGCAAAAATCCGCTGAATATTCCTGCTTCCGAAAACATATCCATATGATCACATACGGTCATGCAGGTCTGAATTGATCCCATTGAAAGTCCTGCCATTCCCCTTTTTTCTTTACTTCTGCCTGCTCTGTATCTTGTTTCAATAAAGGGAATAACATCTTTAATTAACATAGGTTCAAGCAAAAGATGATCCACTATATGCCTTTCATTTCCTTTTTCATCAACAATTTTCTTTTGTACCATTCCATTGTTCATAACTATTACAAATGGTTCAGCTTTTTTCTCTGAAATTAGATTATCCATGATAAGATTAACTTTTCCGGAATAAGTCCAGGAAGTTTCATTTTCGCCATGACCATGTTGTAAATACAATACAGGATAGATTCTGTCCGGGTCTTCATCATATCCATACGGTGTATATACAATGCATGACTCCCATTCATTGGTTATGCTTGAATAAAAATACTCTCTTGAAACTCTTCCATGGGGGACGTTTCTTAAGGAAAAATAATCTCCATCAGTAGGAAGCTCTACGTAATTACAGGCTCTGCTATAGCCATAGGTTACAGGCAATAAACTCATTAGAACTTCTACCCCATCAATAATTATCTGAACATAGTTTATTGCAGTATCAAACGGAAGCTTTAATTCCCATTCACCATTTTCATTTTTATAAAAAGAATATTCTTCTTCAGCAAAGCGCATTACAATGCTAGATGCTTTGTCTTCTCTAAACCTCAAATACCAGTTTTCCCCTTTTTTATAAACAGGCTGAGGTTTGTTATCGTAAGGTATAAGTTCATTAAAATATAGCGCAGTATTCATGTTTGCCCTCCGACAAAATCTTTATCTAAGCTGGTAATTCCACATATCAATCATAGGAACATATTTTACCGGTAACTGATTTTCAGTTATCTCTAAAAGCCAGTCAACTGCATATTTTGAACCAAGTGCTTCCCAGTTAAAATGTCCTATATTAAAAACTGCCATCTCTCTTCCAAATGAATTAGCATCTCTTATATAAGACAAAAGATTCCACTCAATAATTTCTCCTGGAAGTATAGCATCTATTTTTTCGCTCTCAAGTACCCTTATTATTTCTGTGGAATAATCTGTATAATATCCATCCTTCATAGTTTCTGGAATAAATGCACCAGGGAAGATATGTCCAACCAGAGCTATCTTTTTTATAAGTGAATCCGGCTTTCCAATAAACCTTGTTCCATTCATGCCAATCCTGTCAATAAATTCCTGATTGATATCACTTACTCTTCTGGGCTCTGGAAATTCAATAAGATATCCCATTGGAATCTTGTCCTTTTCTCCTGTCACATATTTTTCCCATCCCATATATTTAAGTACTCCGGTAAAAATACTGTCAGGCACATGAGCATGCATGTGGTCATGATCTCTGTATACAACAATTCCATTATCCTCAAGAAGCTTTTTCTTTTCTTCATAAACACTGCAGTCAAAATCTGCTCTCCACTCAGGAAAATCCGGAGTCAGATAATATGTAGGTTCATGAACATATAATAAATTATATCCAAGCTCTATTGTTCTCTGAATAACATCAATTGTCGGTACAAGAGAAGACACTATTCCCGTACATTCTACGTTTGGATCACCACATTTTATTCCATCACAGCCATCATAATCAGGGCCAAGATCAGGATGATATGCAGCAACCTTATCCAAAACTTCTGAAATCTTCATTTTATTTCCTCCATTTATGTCAGCCTTTTACGGCACCTACAACAACACCCTTGACGAAATACTTCTGTACAAACGGGTAAATAACAACAATAGGAAGTATTCCAATTACAGCCATTGACATTCTTACAGCGTTACTTGGAAGAGAAATCGCTCCTGTTCCAACTGCTACGCTTGCAGCACCACTCTTTAGATATTGAATATTATTCATTATTCTGATCAGCAGATTCTGAATACCATAATACTGTGGCTTTTGTATGTAATATAGTGCATTTACCCAGTCATTCCAATAGGTGAGTGCTGTAAATAGTGATATTGTTGCAACAGTAGGAATTGCTAATGGGAAAATGATCTTGAAAAATATTGTAAGCTCACTTGCTCCATCTATCTGTGCAGATTCGATTAACGCATCAGGAATACTGTTAGCATAGTAATTTCTTACAAGGAAAATATTAAATGCACCGCATAGATAATTAGGTAATATTAGCGCCCATATTGTGTTTTTTATTTCAAATATCTGAGTCCACATCATATATGAAGGAACTATACCTCCATTAAACAGCATGGTGAAAAAAACGAAAAAGGCAAGTGCATTTTTATATTTAAAGTTCTTTCTGCTCATAGGATATGCGATCATAGTTGTGATAAGTACACTTATAAGAGTTCCCAGAACTGTTACAAGTACTGAAATTCCATAAGCTCTTACAATAGTATCACTTTGCTGAATCATATACACATATGCATCTGTTGACCACATTTCAGGAAAAAATGAATATCCATTTCTTAGAAGCGTAGTTTCATCTGTAAATGATGCAATAACTATGAGAATAATTGGCATAAGAGCAATTACAGCCAGTATACCAAGAACAATAGTTGAAATTATATTAAATCGTTTTGTATCCATTTTCAGTCTCCTTTAGAATAATGCGTTGTCACTATCTACTTTTCTGACAATGGCATTGGCTGTAACAACAATGATAAAGCCAAGCACTGACTGGAAGAGTCCTGCTGCAGCTGACATTCCAACATCATTAAGTTCCATAAGTCCTCTATATACATAAGTATCTATAGTCTGAGTTGTTGCATACAGAGCTCCTGAATTCATTGGAACCTGGTAGAATAAACCGAAATCTGAGAAAAAGATTCTTCCTATTGCCATAAGTGTCATAATGATCACTGTAGGCTTTAACATTGGAAGGGTTATTTGAAATACCTGCTGGAATTTACTTGCCCCATCAAGACTTGCCGCCTCATATATAGATTTATCGATTCCTGCAATAGCTGCCAGATAGATAATTGATTGGTATCCTGCATTTTTCCAAAGGTTTACAAATGTTAGGATAAACGGCCAGTAATTCTTTTCCATATACCAGGCAATATCTTCTTTTCCAAGTGCTCTCAATATAGTATTATTGACAAAACCACTATCTGAATTTAAAAACGCATATACCATGTAAGCTATAATAACCCAGCTCATCAGGTTTGGAAGAAGTAGCGCAGACTGGAAGAACTTTGTCCTTGCGCTGTCTCCTAATGCATTTAAGAAGATTGCTATTGTGATTGCAATTATTGTTCCAAGAACTATAAATGCCAGATTATAGAGAATTGTATTTCTTGTCATTATTACAGCGTCTTTTGTCTGAAATAAGAATCTGAAGTTTTCAAATCCACTCCAGGGACTTCCCCAGATACCCTTTTTATAACTAAAGTTCTTAAAAGCAAGAAATATTCCAAACATAGGAATATAATTGTTTATAAGCAGATATATAATTCCCGGTGCCGCGATCAGAAGAAGTGGGCCTGTCTTTGCATATTTTGTTTTTACTTTTACTTTCTTTACACTTGTCTCACTCATAATAAATCTCCTTTCCAACTATAATCAGTATAGTAAATAGAAAGGTTATTCTCTTTTAAAAACAAGGACTGAATTTTTGATTTTAAGACCTGAAATAAGCCAGTAATATGAAGTATATAAACGTGCGTAGTCAGACATACAAAAAAGCAGACCGACAAAACCGGTCTGCTTTAAGTAGGTTTATATAAGATCATTGATTTTCATAAGAAAACCATAAATCTAAAATTTTATTGAGCTGAAAGCCATGCATCAAGCTGATCCTGTTTAGCTGAAATAATTTCATCATAACCAGCATCTTTAAGTGCCTGACGGAATTCCTCAAGTGCAGTATCAGGATCAACAGATCCACATGCAATACCTGGAAGATACTGCTGAATTACATTTGATACTGCTGTGTACTGAGTCTGAACAGAAGAAGCATCAAATGTGAATCCCATTGCTGGTGAAGAAGGTGCGTTATGATTTTGCTCGTCTTCCCATTTTAGAGACTCTTCAGAACCTGAACCTTCAAGTGGCCACTGAATGAAGAAATTACCAAGAACACCACATGAAAGCTGTGCAGTATATGATACTGTGCTGGCATCCTGTCCTTCCGGATAAGATACTGTTCCATCGTCGTTCTTAACATAGTCTCTTCCTTCAATACCGTAAAGCATTGTGTTAATAACATCAGGATCTGTATATGTGAGATTGAGGAATTTAAGAGCAGCATCCGGATTTTCTGATGTTGAAGCAATAACCTGTGCGACTGCATTTATTGATGATGTATCAAGATAAGCATCGCCGAGAGCAATTGCACCAACTTCATATCCTGATGGAGCTGAAAGAGATGCTGCTGTATCCTCAAGAGGGTAACTATAGGATGCGGAATAAGCAAAATATGAACCTGATGACATAAGCTCTGCCGCAGCTGAAGTAGTTGTTGCTGCATCTTTCATAATATAATCATTGTTGTACCAATCTCTTACAAGTGCAGCATATTCTTCAAAATCAGCAAGGTCATAATAGCTTGTAACTGTCAGATCATCTCCCTGAAGAACACCTGTAGGAGATGCAAATGAATCTCCAAGCCAGTCAATTCCCTGTATCCATCTTGTGAGACCGCTGTCCCCCTGTGATACAGGCGCAAATGGTGTCATTTCAGGATGAGCTTCTTTTACCTTTGCAAAAATTTCTGTAAGATCCTTAACTGATTGTACTGATTCCATATCAAGGTTAAGCTCAGCTGCAATATCCTTTCTATAAATAAGCATAGGCTGAAGAGCAAATGGCTTAAGTGTAGGAATTGCATATAGTCTTCCATCCTGCATTGTAGTCTTTAACCACTCTTCTTCAAATAATTCTTTTGTTTCTTTTGCATCAGTATCAATTATGTCTGTTATATCGTAGCACATATCACTTGCTATACTGTTTCCAAGATCACCGAGTGTATGGAAGATATCAACCTCACCATTTTGAACCGCAAGACTTACCTGCTGTGTATAGTCTGCAATTGAAAGTGGCATCAGATGAACCTCTACGCCTATTTTTTCTCTTGTAATCTGGTTAATTGCTTCTTCTACATCAGATGTATCATCTGGAACAGTGTTAAAAGTAACAAATGCATAGGTGATCTGATCATATTCACCGTCTGCCGCTGCTTCAGTAGTAGAATTATCTTCAGTAGTAGTTGTTTCTTCTGAAGTTGTTGCTTCTTCAGATGATGATCCACATGCAACCATTGAAAGTGCCATAACTGTGGCCAATAAAGTACTTACTATTTTCTTTGCCATGAATAACCTCCCTTTATAATCTTTACGATTATGGTTTTTGTTAACTGTGATAATTATATAAAGAGTGGTACATGTCTTTCTTTTAAAAATAAGAGTTAGATTTTCAATTATAAGATTTAAAATGTTTCTCCCATTGTCATAGCGTGATATTCATTAGGCGTATATCCGGTTGTCTTTTTAAAAACAGTTGAAAAATAGGAAAAGTTATCAAATCCAACATCTGTAGCTACATCACTTATTCTGATATCTGGATTTGATAAAAGCTCCTTTGCCTTTGAAACCCTGTAGTCTGTTATATACTGCTTTATACTTATTCCCGTTTCTTTTTTAAACATTTTAGCCATATACTCAGGTGTAAGATATACACTTGCAGCAACCTCTGTTCTGGAAATCTCTTCTTTATAATGCTCGTGAACAAAGGCCTTCGCCCTACTCACGATAGAATTGGACTGCTCAACTTCAGATACATAATCAATGGTTTGTGAAATCAGATATACCTGCCATCTTATCATATCCATAAGAGAGTCTCCGGCTCTTTCATCAAGAGAAATAGCGGCCTCATTGCCAAATAGCTGTGTTGCCTGAATTTCTTTTCCATAAAGATATACATAAACAGTTTGCAAAAGATCCTGCTTAATATCTTTTAACGCAACTGCATCAAGTTTCTTCTTTGCTGCCAGTGACTCCATGCTGAATTTTAGAAGATTTAAAAGCTCTTTTTTCTTTTTTTCATTAAGAAGAAGTCGTATCTGATCCTGATTAAGTATATGTTCCTGATCAGAAGCCATTACAATAACATCATCTTCAAAAAAGACTTTTCCTTTTGATGCAACATTATTTTTATCAAGTTCTTCAAGATGCTGACAAGCGCTTCCTAATTTATCAATGCTGTATAAATTGCTGATGTATGCAGTTATTGTTACTTTATAGACTTCCAATACTTCATCTATAAGGGTCTCCAGCTTTTCATTAATATCATTTTTGGATATAATGGATGCATCAAGAATCATTGCAGTAAAAGGTATGTTCTTCGATTGATAGCTTATACATCTGTTAATTCCTGACCCACCGGTTATCTTTGTTGCTGACAGCTCTGAAAGCTTTTTTTCAAAAGCGCCTACAGATTCATGCCCATAATCCTCTGTTAGCTGATTAATATTAGAACCTGCAAGAAGAATTATTCCATACATTGCATTTACGTCAATGTTTAGTCTTTTGTTTTTTATTTCAGCATCTATGGTTGAAAGGTCTGTCGCTATTCTTCCTTTTAAAATATCATTCCAGAAAACTGTCTCAACATATTCAAGATTATCTGAATACCATTCTTCATACAAAGATGCTTTTTGAATTTCTGCCCTGTCATGAAGCTTCTGAAGAGCCGTTACAAGTTCTGCTTCCATACGCTCTACATTAAATGGCTTAACTACATATCCTGATGCGTTGTACTGTATTGCCTGCTTGGCGTAATCAAACTTTTCATGGCTTGTAAGAAAAATAAACTCTGTATCAAAGCCTTTTTCTCTAACCCATTTAAGAAGGTCCAGTCCACTGCCCATTGGCATTTCTATATCACATATTGCTATGCTTATATTATTTTCAAGAAAAATCTTCTGAGCGCCGCTTATGTTGTAAGCAGAATAAGTGGTATCAATATTAAATTTTTTCCAATCTACGCTTTTAAGAATGACTTCCACTGTGGGCATATCATCATCAATAACTATAATTTCCATACGCTACTTTGCCTCTTAACACGTTTTGGTATCCAGATATCTGTTCTGCTACCCTCTGGTTCTTTATTTGAAAAATATATAAGATCATCTCTTCTGTACATCAGTTCCAGTGTCTTTTTCAGATTCCAGAGCCCTATGCCGTGACCGTTTTCCTTTACTTTCACTTCACCGGCTCTAACCTGTTCAAGGAATTCTTTGGGGTAACCTACACCATCATCTTCTATTGCAATATGACACATTTTGGCTCCATCTTTTTCCTCAATTTTGGCAGAAATAAGAATAGAAGTAAGTTTATCAACTGAAACCGTATGCTTATAAATATTCTCTAGTATTGTATGAACAATAAGCTGGGGGACAGGATAATCCTGAAGTCCATCCTCTATATCTATGAATTCAAATACACAGTTTGGATAAAGAATATCCTGCATTCCCATGTAATCTCTTGCATGTTCTATTTCCTCAGAAAGAGAAACGGTGTGAAGTCCTGATTTAAAAAGATAACGGACATTTCGGGAAAGTCTTTCAATATATTCTCTTATGTCTTCATCTCTGTTCTGATAGGACATACTATGAATAGTAGTAAGCGCATTCAGAAAAAAATGAGGTCTTATCTGAAGTTGCACGTATTTAAGTGTTGCTTCGTCAAACTGAATTCTTTCCTCATAAGACTTCATTTTAAGATTGACTATGGTATCCATCATTTGATTAAAGCTCGTATTTATCTTTTCAAATTCCTGTGTAGTTGCTTCAGCGGAAAGCCTTTGGTCTTGATCTCCATTACTTATTTTTTTCATAGCATTTAAAAGCTCTGTAAATGGTTTATAAAAAACACTTCGCGTGTATAATACTATTCCGACTATATATAATATAGCAAATAAATTCAGTAGGATTATTACAATCTGTAAAAGCCTGAAGCTTCCCAGAACGTCTTCTCTTCTCATGCTGACAAACGTATTAAAATCGCCCTTTTCGGAGGTTTCACCAAGAATAAAGTGACTTTTATCAGAAGTCCATCCCGCTGTCTCCAAAAATATTTCTGAAACAGCCCCTTCTTTTAAATGAACATCATTTCCAAATTGTTCAATGATGTTAAAATCAGCATCGGTTATTGTATAAAGTGCAGAATCATTATCCATAGCAAGATAAAACAAATCAGAAACATCTACCAAAGCACCAATCATTCTCTTCTTGTTCTTATAGAGTCTTAAGAGATAATTATGGTCACCTATTTTTCTACAAAACCAGGTCGATGGCATATTGTCTGGAAATTCTTCATTTAAAATACCTATATACTCTTCTATTTCTTTTTGCCCTTTATAACTAATACCTTCTTCGAAATTTGCAAGATATGTTTCATTTATAAGATCATAGAAAAAAAGTGTTTTGATGTCTTTACTTGATAGAGCAATATTTTTTAGATTATTTATCATATTTTGAGAAGCAACAGCACGTTGGATATCATTCCCATACTCGAAAGTTCTTATGTTTTCATTATCAAGAAGAAGCGTGGCAAGCGCCTGTTCATTCGCATTTAGAATCTCTTCTATTTCGTAGTTAAAAATCTTTTCAAGCTGCTCCAATGTCGCATGTGCATTATCCTCAAGCGTTGACGACGTATTTACAAATATGAATGAAAGAATAACAATCATAAGGATAATATAGGCGGTCACTGAGATTGTTATTGTATCTATAAATGATTTCTTTTTACTTTGTTCACTTTGAGAAATAATATGTTTCATGTTAATAATTTTTATTACTCCAATTCATAGGAAAAATATATCAAAATACTCTTTAATTATATTCTATCAACCAAACACCATCAATCGTTAGCTCCTGATAAATGAATACTTTCTACTAATATAATTGATGCTCTTCTTGTAACTATTAAATAAATTCACAACTTGTTCATATCTTTCTTAGGTTCATTTAAGGTTGAGGGATTATATTATAATCAAGAAATGCGAAAGAGCATTTCAAAAGTTCATTTAATGAACTTCCTCCCTCATAAGAAAAATTTTCATACTAATTCTAAAGCCAGGTTGTCTCCCTCACA
>JAILEJ010000264.1 GCA_024688095.1 Butyrivibrio sp. | reverse complement strand
GGCTGGTCTGCTGATGCTGAATATAAGATTGATAATTATGTAATCTATAAGAACAAGATTTATAGAAACATAACAGGTGAGTACACATCTACAAACCCAGCAGAGGATACTACAAACTGGAGAGAGGCTTCAGTATATGGCGAGATTAATAATAACTACCAGACATTTTTAGAGCGACTTTACGGTGGTATCGCAGGCTGGACATCAGCTTCAGAAGGTGGAGCTTATAAGCCTAATGCTTATGTAATGTATAAAAACCAACTTTATAGAAATACGACTGGTAACAATACAGATGCTACTCCTGATGTGGATACAGCTAACTGGGAAGCGTCATCAATGGTTACAGTAATCCAGAATACATACAATACTTTTCTTGCTGCATCAGGTGCTAAGGATTATGAGCCAGGTGCTGCATACTCAGATGGCGAATATGTTGTTTATAACAATATTATGTATAAGAATGTAGCAAATAATGCCGCTGCTCAGGGAGCAGGAGCTATTCCAGGAGTTACAGAAGGTGAAGGTCAAAACACCGTATGGATTCCAGTATCAATCACAGAAATGATTGATAAAAACTATGAAACGTTCACCAATGCCGTCGGAGCGGAAGATTATAACAATAGCCATTCTTATCAGGCTGGAGATTATGTAATTTATAACGGAAAGCTTTATAGAGCAAAAGATGCAACATCAGGATCCTTTAGCTCAGATAAATGGGAAGCTGTTACAATTACAGAACAGGTAGAAACACTTTCTAAAGATCTTGAGGAATTGGAAGCTAAGACATCTCTTAATAATGATCAGCTTAAAGAAAATTTAGAGAACATTATTGAAAAGAATATGTCCCTTGACAAGGAGCAAAAAGAAGCTATTATGGCCATTATTAATAGCAATGACGATGTTACTAAAGAAGGGCTTACTGATCTTCATACGCAACTTAAAGAAGCTCTTAAAGGAATGAAAACTGAAAATACAAATGAAAGAAATGCTTTACTTGAACAATTAGAAATGTTGGAAAATAATACAGCTTCATATATGAATGATTATGAAAAGCGTATTAAAATGCTTGAAGATAAGTCAAAAGCAAGTACAGCTCCAACAGAAGGTGCTACAACATCTGGAGAAGGAGCAGATTTCGATTTTGGATATTCTAGTGGTGCATATGGATATTGGGCTGATGGAATTTTCCATCCATTATAAATAAAATATTTCTCTTAGTGGTTTTTAGCCACTAAGAGATTAAATATTAGTAAAGTAGTTTTAAGATTTAAGACAATGGAGAAAAAATAATGATTCAAAAAATTAAGCGTATAGCTATTTCATTCATTTTAATGATATATATGCTATTTTCATCCACAGGAGGCAGTGTATTAGTAGCAAGTGCCGAAGGGTCAACTACCTTTACGGTCGCAGATGAATCATTCATTCCAACAAGATCTTTTTATCCATACTATATATCAGTCAATTCTAGCTGTACAAGTAAATTAGTAAAAGATCTTTGGGCGAGACTTCTTTACGAGGAAAGAAATTTTAATACTCTACCTAATAAAGGATCTTATACAAGTTGGTCGAATGAATATTATACAAGTGATGCCAATTATATTGGAATTGGCGGTACATCTGTTAATTGGAAAGGAAAAGTATTTTCAACTGATACTGGTGACTTCGATGCTTTTTTAGGAAACTCACTCGAAGCTAATCCAGAGATGTTTGGACAATTCTTAGGACTTCCAGGATATGAAAATTCAGATTATGTTAAAGGTTATGATACATTTAGAAATATATTCCAAGAAAAGCTTTCAAAGCCAGAAATATATAAGAATTTCTCAAAATCAATTGTTGCTTTAACAAAAGATGGCAAATATCTTGATGGATCAAGTGCAAGTGTTTCGTATAATGGAGAAACTTTTAGTTATTGGATTCTTTGTGCTTTAGCTTATTACTATGAAGGTGATGGTTCAGAGACATATTTATCTAACACACAAGCTCAGTGGCTTGAAAACCAGGCCCCTAATTTAGTAAATAGATATGTTAGTTCTGGTGCTACAGCATTTAACGGCTCAAAATGGGTAGCCTCTGGCAACTCACTTGCAGGCAAATACGAACCAGTATATAACCTATGTGCAAGATCATCAGCTGGCGTCAATAACGCTTCAAAGAATAAAGAGTTCTTCAATTATGTCGTTGCATCTGGACATGGTGCTGGTGCTTTCTTAAATAAGCATAATTCAATTAATATAGCAGGTCTTAGTGACATTGACGACATGGTATCTCTCTTTAACTTATCAGACGGTTGGTGCGGTGGACTTTGTGCCTCTGGTAGCGGATGTAGTTCACATACAGGTGCATGTAATGCAATTACAAAAGCTTCTTGTAAACCAGTTAATCAGGGCGGTAAAGCTACTGCAAAGGATGTTATTTGTGTTCAGCTTCATAAAAACTCTACAGCAGAGGGATTCTTACTTAGTAATGAGTCAATTAAGAATGCTTATGGTACTGACGCAAGTAAGTCTGAAACATGGCAATATCGTCATAGAGTAAAGCATATGGGTCTTACTGGAAGTCAAGTTCCTACAGATAAAGTTGCTGTTGATGCAGTAAGAGCAACAAATAGTATTCCAGACCCAGATAGTTCTAGACAAGGTAATTATTGTCCAAATGGATATCATGAAGGCAATCATAGAAATACTGCGATTACTCCTAGAAAAAGCGGAACAATGACGAAAGATTATGGTTACCATATCGAAAAAAGAGTAGAAGAAATGGGAGAATCTGGACCTGGAGGTCAAGAGTGGTATAGTTTGCGTTGTGCATCAATAACTGACTTAAATACAGTATTTTCAGGAACAAATTCTCCTCAAAAAGTAACCATCACATACTGGTACAATTCTTGTTATCCTAACGATAATAGAACTCAAGCTGACTATATAGGAGAACTAACAACATGGTCTGCGTCATCTTCAAAAATACAATTGATAGGTGGTGCTCTAGGCTGGGTAAATCAAGACGAGAACACTGATTACTATGGAACAGGTGGTAATCCACCCCTCTATGTAGGTGATGAAAACCCAAGAGATTATTATATGTCTTATGAAAGTAGCGATCATTCAGAATTATATTATAAATCATATACATTCGATATTAGTCGCCTTACGGCAGATGAACTAAAAAATGGATATATTCATGTAATAGCTCAGGGGCATATCCATGGTACTGACGGAGGTCAAGAAGACGGCGCTGTTGGACCTTATCATATTGCTACAGTCGAAGATAAGATTGATAGCTGTGATATTTATGGACATGACTGGCAAACAACAAGAGACCTAATAGACTGGTCTGATGATTACAAGACAGCCACTATTACATATTACTGTAATAATAACAAAAAAGAAGATCCTAAAATATATCATGCAACTTCTACTGCAGTAAAATCTGCTGATGGAAAAAGAATTACTTATACAGTTACAGGATATAAGGGCGAGACATTCACAAAAGTTGATAGTTCTTCTGCGGATGAAGCCGGGGTTACAGGTACATTAACATTAAACAAGAGTAACGTATCTGGCAATAACACCGATGAAAGTTGGAGCAATAGCATCGTTAAACCAGGTGGAGATAAATCAAGTAGGTGCTATAAACTAGCTAGTTCATATATTAAGTTCTCTATTAAAGAAGGGTATATTCCTGCTGGAACTCAGAAAATACAATTCTCATTCTACGGGGGAGAAGAAATATTCGATCTTAATATAATGATTTATAGCGGATCTAATGGCAAAATTATAGGTATGGGTGGTAAAACGATGCCACAAACATACAATGAGTCAGCTGGACTTATTACAATTCCACTTATCTCAAACTCTAATGAAGAATTAGCAGATGCTTATGTAGTAGTCACAGGTAAAGCACATACACAAAATTGGACTAGTGTAAGTTCTACCCCATCTACAGCACATTCTTCAATTGGTGTCACACAGATGAAGTTATACTTCTAAGAGTGAGATAGTAAAAGACTAAGTAAAAACCACTTAATTCTTAATTAAGGATGAGTGGTTTTTATATTTAGTCTGAAATAATATTCCAGAAAGGTGCATTTAATTTAAAAATAAAAATAGCAAAATTTTCAATCTAACTGCAACACTCCTATGCCTTATCTTTTACTTTGACAAAGAGATAAGTATTGCGGTTACTTTGAAGCTAGTGAAATATGGAGGTAAAACAGATGACTAAAAAAATAAATAAAGGAATGGTTATAACTATTTATATGGATGACACTTCTATTTATTATGGAACAGTATTATCCACTGAAATTACAATTGTCAATGATTGCCTTGATGCTTGGGTAACTCTCGAGCAATGTAATGATGATAGTATAAGTTCTGAAAAATATGGACTTGGAACATTCGGGTTAAAACATATCCAGAAAATATCTATATAACCATTATTTATAATCAAAATATGCTTCTATATCCCTGGCTTTACTTGGATCTGATGTAAAACGTAGTGTGAGCGTGTCTCCACAATACTCAAATATCTTATGGGCAAGAGCCGGGATATAATTCTTTTTTATACGTTCTTTCATTTTATCAGACATTGTTGTTCTCACTGTTGTCTCAAAATACGGATTATAATCAGAATTTTTGTATTTATAATTTACTTGAGGCGGTGGAGATAGTATTGGAGATTTATCCAATATTCTATTTATTATTTCTTCAAAAAATGGATTTGTCCTACATCTTCCATCAACGTAGAATAATGAGAATTTTAGTAATTCATATATTTCCGAATTAACATATGTGTTCATTTCATATTTTCCATCGTGCTCAGAAAATTGTTCAGCAATCAAATACTTTTTTCCGTCAACGTCAAGAACTAGCCTTATCATATTTTTTAATGATGATGTCTTTGAATAATACACATCTATTTTATAATTATTGTATATAAGCTCATATTTTATCGTGTTATTTAATGATGCTCCGCTATCCAAAAAATCACTATTAAGTTTTTCTACCATTTTAGTTACATCCAATCTAAACACCTCCTACATATTTAATGTATCATAAATTATAATATTACAGCACCGTATAAGTTTAATCGACTTACGATGCTTTTTTTGATGCACGAAAACATTGCTATTTATATTTTATTTATATATTTAGCAGACTTATTGAAATGCGTCAATGAGTTTATTTTTAGTGTCTTCCTGCAAATATATGTATGAAAGGATTTAAAAAAATGGTTAAATATAAGCATTTATCATATGAACAGCGAGTTCTAATAGAAAATCGCATCAAAGCGTTCCCAACATTAAGCAATAGAGATAATAATAAAATCAAATATACAGGTGCCATATTATTAGATGCTCATAATAAATCGGAGCTAAAAATCCCAATTGCCGCGACAAGAGAATTTATACTCGCAAATTATAATCAATTTGAAATACTAGACAATCCCATAACCGATGAATTAAGTGATGATATTGATTATTTTAACTAATTAGTTACGTTTTCGTATTTTTGCTAGTAATAGAATAAATTGAAATATCTTTCATCTTTTTATTATGGTGATTATGTTAAACAAAGAATTGATATATTAAATGAATGCATCGAAGCACATAGAGAAAGTCCAGAAGAAAAAGAGTTATAATAATAAAAAAAACAATATTACAATATATCCATCAATTAAAAATACCCCTTTCCCTCAGTTGAGAGATTGGGGTATTTGTTTATTTGCTATTTTAGTTAAAGGGAATTAGTCATCCCATGAAAAGCCGTCTGCTGAGAAATCTCCAGCTGATGAACCAGAATCACTTGAACTAGAGCTTGATGAACCTGAGTCTGATGAACTTGAACTAGAATCTGATGAACTAGATGGTGCTGGAGCGTAAATATGTGTAAGACCATCAGCTTCTACGACTACTTCACATCCCATATCTCTTGCTCTCTGATCGAAACCTTCGCTAGAAATGTTATAAACCTCTGTAACTATACCGCTTGGGCTGATTGCGTATCCGTTTCTACCGCCCCATTCATCAACTTCATCATCATAAATGGTTTGTCCATAAGCATAAGCCTGCTTTGTCTGAGGATTGTACCACATGTTCTGGTCATGATATGACTGAATTAAAGCTGCATCATTAGCTGTAAATGCTGTTCCGTCACTATTGTACCAAAGAATATCTTCTGGATTACGGCCATTAAGAGCTGAAGTGTAGCTTTCCTCGAAGCTCTTTCCACTAGACTGAGTTGCTGGCATTACATAATCGTACTTACCTGTTCCCTCATTAGCCTTAACTACCTCTGTACTAGCTGATACTGCAGCACTTCTTGTAGCAGGATCCATTGTGGCAAACTCCGATACACATGAAACTCTGTTTTCATTTACACCAAAGTAAGCATAATGTTCAATCATAGCTTCAAGACTATCACCAAAAGCTGTAAGAAGGTCTGGATTTGCAAGTGCATAGATTGAAGCATTGAAATTTTCAGAAGCGTCTCTGCCTTCATAAATACCAAAGTTCATATAGTGTTCTAAAAGCTTGTCCGCATCTGTTGTAACCTGAGCTACATCAGAATTTGTAGCTGCATAATATTTAGCATCAAATACCTTAGCCACTACATCCTTATTAAGGGCCTGCTTTACAATAGTTTCTTCTGAGGTAGCAACTTCTTCAGCCTTTGCTGTAATACCAACGGAACCTAATACTGTTCCTGCTACCATCATCATTGCAAGTGTCTTAACAAAACTCTTTCTCATCTTGACTCCTTTTAAACATACATCATAAACAAATTGCGTTGATTGTTATATAATAACGCCGTAAATAAATTTAGTCAAGTATATATAACGGTTGAGAATCAAAATTTATTATTCGTAAATCTAAATCGTATATTTATAAAAGGGTATAAGTTTGATTTTTACAGTGCCGAAATCAAACGCTGTGCGATGGCTTCGAAGCCGGCATCATTTGGATGGCCAGCTAAGAAGGAACCTATGGTGTATACAGTACCATCAGGGGTGGTGTACTGATCACCCTCGTGGAGCTGGTACTCCGCGACACCCTGAATATCTGCAAGGCTGACGTAGGTGACACCGTTTTCTGAGGCAACTGCCTTCTTGGTGCTGATAATGCTCTTATAAGGCCAGAAATTATCAAGCATTACAATTCTTGCATTTGGATTGTAGTGCTTTATATATTTAATCATATCTGTAAGGTCTTCTTTGAAGTGGGTCTCGTG
>JAILEJ010000221.1 GCA_024688095.1 Butyrivibrio sp. | reverse complement strand
TTCATTTCTGATTCCAACCTTACCGTCTTTTCTTACAAACCCTTCAAAAGTACGATTCTTAGTTGCCATCTCTTTTTCTTTATTTGCAATATCTTCTTTATCAGGATTATATGAATATGTAAGAATACCTTCAAGATTTGTCTTCAAATCATGAGTATGAATCCATCTACCCTGCTCTACATTTTCAGTAGTGTGTCCAATCGCAAAACCGTATTTTATGATATTTCCACCATTCTCGATATCTTTTATTGCCATCTTGTGACCGGCTGGAATATCTTCTTTAGCAGTGATTGTAATATCACCAACATTTATCTTATCTCCCTTTGTAAGTGGATCAAGACATACAACAACATTATCATCCGGATTAATTTTTAAAAATCTGCCCATACCTGACCTCATTAAATAATTTATTATAAAAATAATGTAAGCGTTTTCATAAATATTCTATATTTATTTATTATATTAGTCAATCAATTTTTATCTATAAAATATGTTGTAAATAGATATTACATAATGTATAATACTTTTGAAAATTTTATGTAAGTGTTTACATGTTTTCGAATTAAAACGGCTTCAATTCTTAATTTATAGTCGGTGCACAAACAGCCGTCTAATTATTTTTATAATGGAGGATTTTTATTATGAGTAACTTTATGAACAAAGATTTTCTTCTTCATAATGATTTTGCCAAAAAGCTTTATCATGATTATGCAGAGACTATGCCGGTACTTGATTACCACTGCCATATTAGTCCTAAAGAAATCGCTGAAGATCGTCGTTTTGAGAACATCACACAGGTATGGCTTGGTGGTGATCACTATAAATGGCGTCTCATGAGAGCTTTCGGTGTAGATGAAAAATACATCACTGGTGATTCTTCTGATAAAGAAAAATTCCTTATGTTCTCAAAATGCCTTGGAAAAGCTGTTGGAAACCCACTTTATCACTGGGCACATCTTGAGCTTCGTAAATATTTTGATTATGATGGCATTTTAAATGAAAAAACAGCAGAAGCTGTTTGGGAGCACTGCAACAAAAAGCTTGCAGAAGCTGACATGAGTGTTCGTGGTCTTATCCACAAATCTAATGTTACTCTTATCTGTACAACAGATGATCCTATAGATAGCCTTGAGTGGCATGACAAAATTAAAGAAGATACTTCTTTTGATGTTAAGGTTGTTCCAGCATGGAGACCTGACAAGGCTAAGAATATCAGCAAACCTGATTTCAAAGACTATATTGATAAATTATCAGAAGTAAGCGGAATCAAAATCGATTCTTTCAAAGCTCTTAAGGATGCTCTTCACAACAGACTTGATTTCTTCGCATCAAAGGGATGCAGTGTAACAGATCACGCTCTAGAATTTGTTATGTACTACCCTGCTTCAGATGATGAAATTGAGGCTATTTTCAAAAAGCGCATGTCTGGTGAAACACTTACTAATGAAGAAGACCTTAAATATCAGACAGCATTCATGCTTTTTGAAGGCAGAGAAATTGCAAAGAGAGGCTGGGTAATGCAGCTACACTTTGGTTGTAAGAGAGACAATAACACTCCTATGTTTGAAAAGCTTGGTCCAGATACAGGATATGATGCAATTGATGCTTACTATCCAATGGCACAGCTTGCTGATTTCCTTAATGCACTTCATACAGAAGGAAATCTTCCTAAGACTATTCTTTACAGCCTTAATCCTAATGACCTTCCAATCATCAATACAATTCTTAACTGCTTTAACCAGGCTCCTTATGTTGCCAAGATCCAGCAGGGAAGTGCATGGTGGTTCAATGATACAAAGACAGGTATGGAAGATCAGCTTCGTGCAGTAGCTGAGTCAGGAAACCTTTCAGGTTTTGTAGGTATGCTTACAGATTCAAGAAGCTTCACATCTTATACAAGACATGAATACTTCAGAAGAATTCTTTGCGCATATTTTGGAACCCTTGTAGAAAATGGTGAATATCCAGAAGAAGATCTTGATATCCTTGGTGGTATAGTTAAAGATATCTGCTACAACAATGCTGTTAATTACTTTGAATTTCCTTTGGAGACAAAATAATGAGTAATCAAATGACAATCTATGATATATCCAAGAAAGCAGGCGTATCTATTGCCACAGTATCACGTGTACTTAATGGCAGTTCAAACGTTAAGCCCAAAACACGTAAAAAAGTCATGGATATAATTGATCAATATGGTTATAAGCCAAATGCATTTGCCAGAGGCCTTGGCCTTAATTCAATGAAAACCATTGGTATTCTCTGTGCAGATTCATCTGATCTATATCTTGCAAAAGCGGTTTATTTTATAGAAAGAAACCTTAGAGAAAATGAATATAATTCTGTTCTGTGTTGCACAGGCTATGACGTAGAGAACAAAAAAGAATCATTAAAACTACTGCTCTCTCAACATGTTGATAGTGTTGTCATGGTTGGATCTAATTTTATTATTAATGAAGACGGCGGAAATGATTACATCAAAGAGGCTGCTGAAACAATACCTGTAATGCTTTTAAATGCAGACTATGATGCACCAAATGTATACTGTACTCTTTGCGATGATTTCAAAGCAACCCAGGACGCAACTGAAAGCCTTTTAAAATCAGGAATAGATGACATTCTCTATCTTTATAACAGCAAATCCTACAGTGGACAAAAAAAGCTTGCTGGTTATCAGAATGCATATATGACTATGGATAAAGAGATCAATAAAGATTTACAGCAATGTTTTTCAGGAAGTCATGAAGATATTGAAGGCGTAACAAGTTTTATACAAAAGCTTTGGGACGATGGTCTTAGATTTAAAGCCATAGTTACATCAGAAGATTTCCTGGGTGTTGGTGCTATTAAATTTGCTCAGAATAATAATATTAGTGTTCCTAAGGATTTACAGATTGTTGGTTATAATGATTCCATTTTAACACTATGCTGCGAACCAGCTATGACATCTGTAAATAACAGGCTTGAAGATATGTGTATTCAGCTTGTAAAAACACTCATTGGAACTCTTACGGGTTCAGAAATGCCACAGAAAATCATTTTTTCAGGCGAGCTTGTAAAACGAGATTCAACTTCTATTTAATCATTTACATTAAATAATATTAAATCAAAAAAAAGCTTCTGTTTATATCCTTGTTTTTCAAAGAATAAACAGAAGTTTTTTAACTTTAATTTATATATATTATTTGTTATATATCTTACAGAAGTCTTTTATTATAAAAGATTAGTCAGTATGATATTTCTAAGCTTACGGGTTAAATCCCATGTGCCTGCATCTCTCTTCTGCATTCCCATTAGGATAGTAATATTCTCTTCCGGGAAATTTGCAAAATATGGTCCAAGCCATCCATCCCATCCATATTCACCTTTTTTAATTATATAAGATGCTACATCAGGTCTGTCGGCTACTCTTAAGAGATTTCCATAACTATATCCTGCAAGTCCGGTCCATAACTTCAATCCATGATCTGATCCTTCTCTTAAATGAGTATTAGTCATATATTTGATGGTTTCAGGTTTTAATATCTGCTTTCCTTTATATTTTCCATCATTTAAAAGCATCTGAGCAAAATGCATATAATCATCAATTGTCGAAGCAAGACCTGCTCCTCCTGATTCAAATGCCGGCTCTGTCTTCATTCTATTCATAATAAGAAGATTATCACCTGTATATTCAATCAGTTTATTGTTACCATTTTCTCCCCAGACTGTCTCATATGATCTGGCAAGTAAATTCTGTTTTTCAGAAGGTACATAAAAAGCTGTATCCTTCATCTCCAGTGGTTCAAAGAAGTTCTTTTTTAAATACTCTGAAAATTTCATTCCAGATGCGCTTTCTATTACAGCACCAAGAATATCTGCTGAAGTACCATACATCCAGTCTGTACCTGGCTTAAATGAAAGTGTACATTTACCAATTCTATTTGCAAGTTCCATTGTTGTCATGGCCTGGTCTGTATATAATTTTGAATCAGCTTCTTTAAAAATCTGATCAACCATGCATCCATTAACATTATCAATTGCAGGATAACAAAGTCCTGATGTCATTGAAAGAAGGTGATAAATCATCATAGGCTCATCAAGATGAACCATTTTTCCATTCTCCATATAATATTGGTCTTTGAATCCTTCAATATACTTGGAAACTGGCTCTGTAATATCTATAATACCATCTTCCATAAGTTTCATAACTGCTGCGGATGTGACAGGCTTAGACTGAGAATATAATCTGAAAATAGTATTTCTATTAAAGTCCTTATTTTCATCTATATCTGCGTAACCACCCTGCGTATAGATCATTTCCTTGCCATCTTTATAAACAAGAACATTCATACCGGCAACTTCATTTGCATCAATAGCCTTTTTTATCTGGCTATCCATTAGCTTTTTAACTTCCTCAAGCTGTGACATTTTGTCTTCCTCCTGATTTAATTAATTGAAATATCCGCAAACGTTGCTATAACAATCGTTCGCGGATACATTCCATCAAATTTAATTTGCCAGGTATAGGATGTCAAATCCCCATGTTTGACATCTAAGTGACCTGATGGATTAGACGGGAGTCGAACCCGTGTCCAAAAATTCATCCCCTGTCCTTCTACTATCATAGTAAACTATTTTTGGAATCTGCTTCCATGTTCCCTCACATATATCGGAGTTTACACCGGTACATGATCAGTAGCTTCATAATACGCCCATAACCTCAAAGCTTTGGCTAAGTCGTTTCCTACAAAGTCGACGCCAGTTACTAAATGTGTAGGTGCACTTAGGCTGACGAGCTGCACTTAGGCAGCTATTGCTAAATTATCTTCAGCGTTTAATTTTAATTTGAGGTTTAACGCACCATCCTGCGGATAGCTTCTCCAGCTTCAAAATCCCTGTCGAAACCTTTACTAACCCGTATTAAATTATTAAAAAGTATATCTCTACCCAGGAAAAATTATATAATACCCGGGTAGTTTTTAACAAGTATTAATTGTTAACAAATATACAGAGTTTTTTTCTACTTGCCAACACAAAATCTACATAATTAGACTTTTACAAAACAGGCAATTTATATTTGCTAAATAAGAAGCTTTTACTTAAAACTCATCTTAAATTCTTTTTCAGCTTCTCTTTGCTGATCACGTTTTGCAGCGGTCTCTCTCTTATCATAGAGTTTCTTACCTCTTGCAAGACCAACCTCGACTTTTACCTTTCCCTTCTTAAAATATACCTGTGTGGGAACAAGAGTATATCCCTTTTGCTGAACCTGACTATCAAGTTTTCTGATTTCTTCTTTATGAAGCAAGAGTTTCCTTACACGCATTGGATCTTTATTAAAGATATTTCCTTTCTCATAAGGACTGACATTCATACCACAGATAAAAGCTTCACCATTATCTATTGATATCCAGGACTCCTTTATACTGCATTTACCCATTCTCATCGACTTAACTTCAGTACCAGCCAGTTCTATACCTGCTTCATATTTTTCTTCAATAAAATAGTCATGAAATGCCTTTTTATTTCCGGCAATTTGCTTTATATGTTCTTGTGCCATAACTTCCTCAACCAGATTTTATTTTTTTCTTTTCTTACCCTGAGAACTTCTTGCTGCCTTAGAGGTAGCAGATTTCTTATACTTATGTACTTTATATACTTTTCTTCCAGATTTGTTCTTTCCATCACCTGTCAGCTTCTCTCCAACAGTTTTTCTTTCCTTTTTAGAGTTCTCAACTTTATCAGACTTTTTATCCCTTTTTGCGGAACCTGATCTCTTTGATTTTTTATTATCTAAATCAGGTCTTCTCCCTTTTACACTGCCTTTAGATTTTTTTCCAAAGCCTTTATTCATTCCTTTTTTCTTTTTATAAGAATCAGGTTTTCTAAGCTTTAATCTAAATCTGCCATATGCATCAGGCTCATAGTCAGTAATCTTCAAAATTCCTCTATTGATAAGATCTAGTCTGTCCTCATCTGGAAGACCGTCGTCAATATACATAAATTCATCATCATCTTCATCATCTGAAAATTTTGACTTTGTGTCAGACTTATCTGATTTACTACCAGAATGTTTTTTGGAAAATTCTTCATCTTCATCCAGATATTTTCTTAATCTGTCCTGTTTTGAAGATGATCTCTTTCCATTATTTGATTTAGCACTGTCCTTGTGTCTGGAATTATTATCATTATACTCTTCCTCAGTATCATTACCATAAACTGCAAGTTTAAAATCAATAGTTTTACTGAGTCTGTCAGCACCAACTACACGTACTGTTACTTTCTGTCCAAGAGTATATGTATTTCCGCTTCTCTCTCCTATAAGAGAGTATGAATTTTCATCATAGATATAAAAGTCATCTTCAAGAGAAGCTGCTCTTATAAGGCCCTCACAGGTATTAGGAAGCTCTACAAACATTCCCCAGGCAGTAACACCTGAGATAATGCCTTCATAAACTTCTCCAAGCTTATCTTCCATATATTGTGCTTTTTTAAGCTTATCTGTTTCTCTTTCTGCTTCATCAGCACGTCTTTCTGTCTGTGATGTATGTGTTGCGACTTCATCCAGGATTTCCCTATAATGTGCTATCTTATCTTCAGTCATTCTTCCTCTTAGGTAATCCTTGATTATCCTATGAATTTGTAAATCAGGATATCTTCTAATAGGAGATGTAAAATGAGTATAATAATCACAAGCAAGGCCAAAATGTCCAAGACATTCAGTAGAATACTTTGCCTGCATCATACTTCTAAGAGCAAGTCTTGTGATAACAGACTCTTCACCCTTTCCCTCAATCTTGGCTAAAAGCTTTTGTATTTCCTTAGGATGAATTTCATCCTTCTTCATTCTTAAATTATATCCAAAACCTTTAATAAAGGCTGATAAGTTGGATATCTTATCTGTATCCGGCTTTTCATGTATTCTATAAAGAAATGGTGCCTGCATCCAATAAAAGTGCTCTGCAACTGTTTCATTTGCAATAAGCATAAAATCTTCAATAAGATCTGTTGCTGTATTTCTCTCATATGCCTTGATGTCTAAAGGATTGCCATCTTTATCCAGAATAATTTTACTTTCAGGAAAATCAAAATCTATAGAACCACGTTCTTTCCTTTTATTACGCAGAATAGAAGCCAGTTCAGCCATATCCTGAAACATTGGAACCAGATAATCATATTTCTCCATTTCTTCAGGATCTTTATCATCAAGAATCTTGGCAACACTTGTATATGTCATTCTTTCATTTACATTTATTACAGATTCTACAATCTTATGATCTATAACTGCACCATTATTATCTATTGTCATAAGGCAGCTCATAGAAAGTCTGTCTTCTCCGTGATTCAGCGAACAAATCCCGTTTGAAAGCTTATGTGGAAGCATGGGTATAACTCTGTCAACAAGATATACACTTGTACCTCGTTTATATGCCTCCCGGTCAAGTGCTGAATTTTCCTGAACATAATTAGCAACATCTGCAATATGCACACCAAGATGATAAGTATTTCCTTCTTTCGTAAGGCTTACAGCATCATCAAGGTCTTTGGAATCCTCTCCGTCTATTGTTACCATTAAAACATCTCTTAAATCTGTTCGCCCAGCCATATCTGCTTCACTTACAGTATCCGGAGTCTTTTCAGCCTGATTCATAACTCTTTCAGGAAAACTTTCAGGAAGCTCATATGCTTTTACAATGGATATGATATCAACACCAGGATCATTTATGTTACCAATAATTTCCTTTACTTTACCTTCCGGTTTTGTACCTTTTACAGCATTACCATAATCTGTAATTTCTACAACGACTTTGTCACCCGTAACAGCACCCTTAGAAAAATGTCCCTGTATAAATATATCCTTATCAATCTTGGCATTATCTGCTACAACAAAGCCATAGTTCTTAGAAGCTTCATATGTACCAACAATTTCAGTAATGCCTCTGACAAGTATATTTCTTATACGTCCTTCTCTTCGTTTACCGGAGGTTTCTGGCAATATTTCAACTTCAACAGTATCCATATGAAATGCGCCATGAGTATACTCCTCAGGAATAAATAAATCTTCATCCATTCCTTCAACGGTAACAAATCCAAATCCTTTTGAATTACCTGTAAACTCACCAACTATATAATTATCATTTTTTTTCAAATCTTTTTCTTTCTTTCTGCTCATACAATTCTCAT